>DATGEF010000474.1:0-2389 GCA_035310405.1 Chloroflexia bacterium
AGGTCCAGGCGCCGACGCCCTGCCCGCCGCAGCCGCTGGCCAGGAAGCTGGCCACGTAGAGGCTGTGCGCGTTATCCCACACGACGGTCGGGTCGCCGAAGCCGGTGCCATGGCCGGCGCAGAAGGGCCGGCTGGCCAGCATCGTCCAGGTGACCCCGCCGTCGGTGGTGTAGGAGCCGCCGGAGTAGCAGGCCGGGGCGGTGCGCGAGTCGTTGTAGGCCGCGACGCCGTGGAGGGCATCCTTGAACCAGACGAAGGTCTCGGATTGGGTGATATGGGTACCGGTGTTATCCGGGAGGATGACATCGACATCGGTGCCGCCGTAGTTGGCGGGGCTAAGCGGGCCCCCCAGGCTGGCGCCGGCACCCCGCGCCCCGCGGGCGGCGGCGGCGGCCGGCTTGGCCTGGCCGCAGGCGGCCAGGATGGCGGCGGCGTGGAGGTTCATCTGCATGTCGAGGTGGTGGGCCGCGATCTGACTGCAATCGACGGCCTCCGGCGGGGCGGCGGCCGGGGCACTCGCGGTCGTCAAGTTAGGGCCGGCCGCGCCGGGGAGGGCCGCGTTGGCCGCGCTGCTGATCCCGCCGAGCACCAGCAGCAAGGCGGCTAGACAATAGAACCATAAACGCCTACTCATGAGCTGCTCCTCCTTTACATGGGCCAATAGAGGGCGAAAGAGTGGGGGTTCCTAATGCAGCCGATCGTGAGCTCCTTGAGTCTGCGCCCGCCTCCTCCAGCAGGGTTCGTGATTACCACATTATAGGTGGAGCGGCACGGCTGAGTCAAACGATCGTGGCTACCCTATTATAGGCGCAGCGATGTAGATGAGTCAAGCGATTCGGGGCTGCGGCGCCAATCGCCGGCGGATGCATCACAGATCCCGGCCTCGTGCCGTTCAGAACATACATATCCTGGCGATCCCACCCTATCCCACCACCCTAAGTAGGAGGAGCCCAGCATGGCCGGTCCCGAACCCGAGCATATCCAAGTCCAGCATATCTTGATTGGCTATCAGGACAGCGTGCCCGGTAAGCGCATCACGCGCAGTCGCGAGGAAGCCCGCACCCTCGCCTACGATCTGCTCAAGCAGGCGCAAGGGGGGTCCGACTTCGACGCGCTGGTCCGCCAGCATACCGACGACTCCCCGCCCGGCATCTACGGCATGGCCAACCACGGCGCCAGCCCGATCGGCGGCGAGTATCAGCGGGGCGGCATGGTCGGCGCTTTCGGCAACGTCGGCTTTCGCTTACAGCCCGGCGAGATCGGGATCGCCGACTACGATCCGAGCAGCAGCCCTTACGGCTGGCATATCATCAAGCGCCTGAAGTGAGTTGGGGCGGAAGGGGTTAAATGGAAACCGCCCCCTGGCGCGCCGCGTTTCGCACCCGCTTTGGCCGGGCGCCGGATGTGATCGTCCGGGCGCCCGGCCGCGTCAACCTGATCGGCGAGCATACCGATTACAATGATGGCTTTGTCCTGCCGATGGCCATCGACTTCGAGGTCCTTTGCCTGGCCGCCCGCCGGCCCGATCGCCAGGTCCACCTGTATTCCCGCGAGTATGACGAGACGTCCGAGTTTGACCTCGACGCGCCCACCCCATCCGCCACCCAGCGCTGGCGCAACTATGTGCAGGGCATGGCCTGGGCGCTCCAGGCGCGGGGCCTGGCCCTCGGCGGTATGGACGCGCTACTCACCGGCGACGTCCCCCAGGGCGCGGGCCTCTCCTCGTCGGCGGCGCTGGAAATGGCCGCGGGCTGGGCTTTCGTCACGCTCGGCGGCACCCCGCTCGATAAGGTCGCCCTCGCCCTGAGCGGCCAGGATGCCGAGAACCAGTTCCTCGGCGTGCAGACCGGGATCATGGACCAGTACATCTCCGCCCTGGCCCAACCCCACACGGCCCTTTGCATCGACTGCCGCCACCTCACAGCCACCCCCGTGCCCCTGCCGCTGGCCGCCCAGGATGTGGTGGTCGTCGTCGTGGAATCGGGGGTGCAGCGGGGCCTGGTCGACAGCGAGTACAACGCGCGCCGTCGTGAGTGTGAAGAGGGGGTGCGGATCTTCGCGCACCTGCTGCCGGATCGCGCGATCCGCGCCCTGCGCGACATCACCCCGGACGACCTGGCGCGCTACAGCGTCGTGCTCCCGCCCACCACGCTGCAGCGCGTCCGCCATGTCGTGACTGAGAATGCCCGCGTGCTGGAGAGCGTGGCCGCCCTCCAGGCCGGCGACCTGGCGCAGTTCGGCCACCTGATGATCGCCTCGCATGCCAGTATGCGCGACGACTACGCGATCACCGTCCCGCCCGTCGACCTCTTGATCGACCTCGCCACCCGGTGTCCCGGCGTGCTCGGCGCGCGCATGACCGGCGGGGGCTTCGGCGGCTCGACGGTGC
>DATGEF010000475.1:0-5180 GCA_035310405.1 Chloroflexia bacterium
GCCGCGCTCGCCGGCGCCGCCCTGCGCGACGGGCTGGGTGCGGATCTCCTGGCGGCCGACACGGCGGAGTCCTACCTGGCCGGGCGCAGCCTGCACGATCACCTGGCCCGGCTGGTCGTGGAGGATTCGCTGCCCACCCTCTTGCGCTACGAGGACCGCAATTCGATGGCCTTTGGCATCGAGGCCCGCGTCCCCTTCCTCGACTACCGGCTGGTGGAGTATGCCTTCACGGCGGCCGCGCCCTGGCGCATCCACGCGGGCTGGACCAAGTGGATCCAGCGTGCGGCCGTGGCCGGCGTGCTGCCGGAGGCGATCGTCTGGCGCCGCGATAAGGTCGGCTTTGAGACGCCCGAGGGCGCCTGGCTGCAGGCCGGGCGCGCGCACCTGCTGGACCTGCTGAGCGACGACCCAGTCGCCGGCACGTACCTGGACCTGCCCGCGATCCGCCGCGCGCTCCCCGCCCTGCTGGATGCCGGGCAGACCGGGCAGGTCTGGCGCTGGGTCAACCTGGTACTCTGGCTGCGCCAATTTACGGCCGGCGCGAGCGCCCCGCCGTGACCGCCGCCGCCCCCACGGTGCTGATGGTCACCCAGGACGTCGAGATCACGCGGCGGATCATGCAGGAGGCGCAGACTCTGCGCCAGGCCGGGTACCGGGTGCGCATCCTCGCGCGGGCCGCCGCAGCCGCTGACGCGCAGGGGACGGTCGACGGCATCCCGGTGGAGTGGGTGGCCGTGCAGGGGCGCGACCCGCGCTTCCGCGGGCTCTACCGGCTGGCCGGACGGGCGCGCGGCAGCCAGGCGGCGGCGCTCTGGAGCGTGCTGTCGGGGCGGCACACGTTCACGCTGCGGGCCACGCCGCGGGCGATCGCGGCGCGGGCCGCGATCTACCACGCGCATGACCTGAACAACCTGGCCGTGGCCTACCGGGCGGCGATCGCGCACGGCGCGCGGCTGGTCTATGATGCCCATGAGCTCTTCCCCGACTTGGCCAACCGCTGGGTGCGCCTGAAGCGCGCCGCCTGGATCGCCCAGGAGCGCGCCCTGTTGCCGTTCGCCGACCTGGCGATCACGGTGAACCCGCTGATCGCCGAAGAGATGGCCCGCCGCTACAGCTGTCCCGCGCCGCTCGTGCTGCTCAATTGCCCCGACCCGCCGGCCACCTTCGATCCCGCCGCCCGCTACGACCTCCTGCGCGCCCGGCTGGCGCTGCCGCCTGATCGCCCGATCGTCCTCTACCAGGGCTGGATGTCGGAAGGGCGGGGCCTCGAAAACCTGGTGCGTGCGGCCCCCCTGCTGGCGCGCGACGCCGCGGTCGTCTTCATGGGCTATGGGGACTACCAGGCCACCCTGGCCCAGCTGGCCGCTGCGGGGCCCGCCGGCCGCGTCTATTTCCTGCCGCCCGTCGCCCAGCCCGATCTGCTGGCCTATTGCGCCTCAGCAGACATCGGGGTCATCCCCTACCAGGCGGTCGATCTCAACAACTACTTCAGCTCGCCCAACAAGCTCTTCGACTTCATCCAGGCCGCCGTGCCGATCGTGGCCAGCGACTTTCCTTTCCTGCGCCAGGTGATCGCCACGCACGATCTGGGGGTCGTCGCCCGGCTCACCAGCCCGCCAGCGTATGCCGCGGCGATCAATGCCGTGCTGGCCCGCCCAGACGGCGGCGCCGCGCTGCGGGCCCAGGCCCGCCGGGTCGCGCCCACCTACACCTGGGCCGCCCAGGCCCGCCAGCTGGTCGCGGCCTACAAGGAGTTGACGAGTAGGCAGTAGGCAGTAGGCAGTAGGCAGTAACGAGGCGGCAGGCGGCAGGCGGCAGTGACAACGAGTCGGCAGGCGGCAGGCCGACGAGTAGGCAGGGGGGACGAGGGGGCGGAGAGGCAGGGAGCAGAGTCAGCGATCCGGGAATCGTTCCTGGATCGCTATTGTCGTCTGTGGGAGAGGGCTCTGCCCTCGATGATCTAGCCGCGCGGGTGAGCCGGCCCCCGGCGCGCGGGTAGGGGCGCCCATCCTGGGCCCCGCCGACGGGCCAGTATTTCGAGGGCAGAGCCCTCTCCCACAGACGGGGGTCAGGGGCCGGGAGGCAGGGGCAGGAGTCCGCATTCCGCCCGACGAGCCATCAGCACGTTGTCTTAGTCCGCACTCCGCCTTCCGCATGGCGTCCGCGTCCGCCGTCTCCAATCCAAAATCCGACGGTCCAAAATCCGCACTTTTACTGATCGGGACATAAAGATCTAATATTTTCGTTCGCAATTTAGGCTAATATTAGCCGCAAATTTACAGAACTTTATTGGATGTTAATGTCCCGATCAGTAACTCAGGACTTGGAACTCAGGACTTCGTCCGGCACCGGATCGTGGCTGACGATCTTGACCTCGGCGGCGGTGCTGCCCACTTCCTGCGGCGTCGGGATGCGGGTGAAGGGCGCGAAGTGGCAGGCGACCCAATGCTCGGCGGTGCCGGTCGCCGCGATGTTGCGCCACTCCGGGATCTGCTGCTTGCAGATGTCCTGCGCCAGCCAGCAGCGGGTGTGGAACCGGCAGCCGCTGGGCGGATTGATCGGGCTGGGCACGTCGCCCTTCAAGACGATGCGTTGCCGGCGGTTGCGCGGGTCGGGCATCGGGATGGCCGAGAGCAGCGCCTGCGTATAGGGGTGCTGCGGGTTCTCGAACAGGGCATCGCGGGTGGCGAGCTCGGCCATCTTGCCCAGGTACATCACGCCGACCCGGTCGGAGACGTGCTCGACCACGCTGAGGTTGTGGGCGATAAACAGATAGGTGAGGCCGAAGTCGCGCTGCAGGTCCTTGAGGATGTTCAGCACCTGCGATTGGATGGACACGTCGAGGGCCGAGACCGGCTCGTCGCAGACGATGAATTTCGGCCGCAGGGCGAGCGCGCGCGCGATACCGATGCGCTGGCGCTGGCCGCCGGAGAACTCATGCGGATAGCGGCGGGCGTGCTCGGGGTGCAGCCCCACGCGGGCCAGCACATCGCGCACCCGCTCCTCGCGCGCGGCGCGCTCCACCCCGTGGATGCGCAGGCCTTCGCCGATGCTTTCCCCGATCGGCACACGGGGGTCGAGCGAGGAATAGGGGTCCTGGAAGATGATCTGGATGTCGCGCCGGGAGCGCTTCAGATCCGCCGCCCGCAGGTTAAAGTAATCCTGGCCCTGGAAAATCACTTTGCCGCCCGTCGGCGCGAGCAGGCGCAAGATCGTACGGCCGACCGTCGTCTTGCCGCAGCCCGATTCGCCCACCAGGCCCAGGGTCTCGCCCGTCCGCACATAGAAGCTGACGTCGTCCACCGCCTTGACCTGGGCAATAGTGCGCTGCAAGATGCCGCCCTGCACGGGGAAGTATTTTTTCAGGTTCAGCACTTGCATCAGCAAGTTGTCGGCCGCCGGGACGCTAACCGCCCTGGCCGGGGTGGGCGTGGGGGTCCCGGCGGCCGCGGGGGCCGTAGACGAAGGTTCGATAGTGGTCATGGGTTTCGCAACTCCTCCAGCTTCAACAGGGGCGATATCAGGCGACCGCGCCGCCACTGCGCCCGATGCAACTACCGGGCCAGTGACGTCGTCTGCGTCCCCACCGCGTCGTCGGCATAGAGCCAGCAGCGGGAGGTGCGCTTATCCGGCAACAAGAACAGGGCGGGATCCTCTTTGCGGCAGATCTCCATGACGTGCGGGCAGCGGTTGGCGAACCGGCAGCCCGGCGGCAGATTGCGCAAATTGGGCACCGCCCCTGGGATCACGTCGAGCCGCTCTTTGACCTGGCCCAGCACCGGGATCGAGGCGAGCAGGCCCTGAGTATAGGGGTGCTTGGGCTCGTCGAAGAGCTGATTCACCTCAGCCTCTTCCACGATGTGGCCGGCATACATGACCGCGACGTGGTCGGCCATTTCGGCGACCACGCCCAGGTCGTGGGTGATCAGCACGATGGCCGTATTGAAATTGGCCTTGAGATCCTTCATCAGCTCCAGGATCTGCGCCTGGATGGTGACGTCGAGGGCCGTCGTCGGCTCGTCGGCGATCAACAGCTCCGGCTCACAGGCCAGGGCCATGGCGATCATCACGCGCTGGCACATGCCGCCGGACATCTCGTGTGGGTAGCTCTGCGCCCGCGTCTTGGCCGAGGGGATGCCGACCATGCTCAGCAACTCGATCGAGCGCTTCATGGCCGCGTCGCGGCCAAGGTTGCGGTGCAGCATCAGCACTTCGCTGATCTGGTCGCCCACGCGGAAGACCGGGTTGAGGCAGCTGGTCGGCTGCTGGAAGATCATCGAGATCCGATCCCCCCGGATCTTGCACATCGCGTCTTCGCTCTGGGCCACCAGGTCCTGGCCGTTGAACCAGATATGGCCGCCGATCGTTTTGCCCGGCTGGGCAATCAGGCGCATGATCGACAGCGAGGTGACGCTCTTGCCGCAGCCCGACTCGCCCACCAGGCCCAGGGTCTCGCCGCGGTGCAGACTGAAGCTGACGCCGTCCACGGCCTTGACCACCCCGTCTTCGGTGTAGAAATAGGTTTGCAGGTCCTCGACGCGGAGGATCTCGTTCGGGTTGCCGCCCGGCGTGGCTGCCCCTACCTGGGATCCCTGCTGGGGGGCCATGGGCTGGGTGGCGGAAGGAAGGTTCACCGGGGCTGCTTGCGTGTCCAGAGTAGGGCTCCTTTCGAGTGCCGCGGGTGCTGGTGCTGGATAACCAAGGGCGCGTCCCCGGCGCATGATCACCCGGGGGCGCGTGGCTGACGCAGGAACAGGTCAAGAAACAGAGAAAGCAACAAAGAAAGTAACCGGGTTGTCGGGAAATCGATTAGGCACAAGTTTATCAGAAACCCGGCCGCTTGTCAAATGCAAATACCGTGTTACGGTCCGGGCGGTTCAATTTGGGGGCCGGGCCGCGGCATCCTGGCGGCACGGCAGGTGCTGTAGCCGTCGGAGCGCCGCCCAGGCCGCGCCCGAGGAGGAGCCCCACGCCCGGATGAGTATCGCCCTCACTCCCGCCACGATTCAGGCGACGTCGAAAGGCCTGCTGACGATCCGCACCACCCTCATCGGGCCCCCGCCCGGGCCCCTCGTGGTCACAGCCGTGGCCCTGGCCCAGGGGGTGCCTCTGCCCTGGATCACGAGCCCGCCCGTGCCCGTCCCCGCCGAGGCCGGCGCCGGGGCGCCCCTGACCATCCC
>DATGEF010000476.1:0-7109 GCA_035310405.1 Chloroflexia bacterium
ATGCAGCACCCGCGCCCGGACCCGCCGGGCGGCCGCCGGCAGCCCGATTTGCTCCCACCAGAGCTGCGCCAGGTTCGCGCTCCGGCCGGCAAACGGGCCCGGCGCCACGGTCAGCACCCGCGCGCGGCGGCGCGGCGGGATGCCCGCGGCCGGGGCGGCGCTGCCCGGCCGCAGCAGCACGAAGGTGTGGCCGCGGCTCTCGGGCAGGTCCGGCAGGTCGCGCCAGAGGCCCCGCAGATATTGCCCGCTGCCGGTATAGGGCTGGTCCCAGAAGAAGCCGTTCAGGGCGATACGCATGAAGAACGGATAGCATACGGCGTACGGCGTAAGAAGTGATCGTTACGCCGTACGCCGTATTCACGGCTGGAGCCGGCGGACAATCTCGTCGGCGACGGCAGAGGTGCTCAGGGCCGTCGGATCGTCGCGGGTGGGCTTCAGGTCATAGGTCACATACTGCCCCTCGGCGATCACCGCATCCAGGATCCCTTCCAGCCGATCGGCGGCCGCGTGCTCGCCCAGGTAGTGCAACATGAGCGTGCCGCTGAACATCATGGCCATCGGGTTGACCTTGTTCTGCCCGGCGTGCTTGGGCGCGCTGCCGTGGATCGGCTCGAACAGGGCCACGCTCTCGCCGATATTCGCGCCCGGGGCCACCCCCAGGCCGCCGACCAGCCCCGCACAGAGATCGGAGACGATATCGCCGTAGAGGTTGGGCAGCACCAGCACATCGTAGAGGTCGGGTTTCTGCACCAATTGCATGCACATATTGTCGACGATCACGTTCTCGAAGGCGATCTCGGGGTACTCGCGGGCCACCTCTTCGGCTGTGCGCAGGTATAGCCCATCGGTGGCCTTCATGATATTGGCTTTATGCACCGCGCTGACTTTGCGCCGCTGGTTGGCTTTGGCATACTCGAAGGCGAACTTGACGATGCGCCGGCTGCCCGTGATGCTGATCGGCTTGATGCTGATCGCCGAATCGGGGCGGATCTTGGCGCCATTGTGCTCGGCAATCCACTGGATCAGCTCCGCCACTTCGGGGGTGCCTTCGTTGAACTCGATCCCGGCATAGAGATCCTCAGTGTTTTCGCGCACGACGATCAGATCGATCGCGTCATAGCGCGATCGCACGCCGGGCCGGGTCTTGCAGGGCCGGACATTGGCATAGAGGTCGAGCGCCTTGCGCAGCCCGACGTTGACGCTGCGGAAGCCTTTGCCGACCGGCGTCGTGATCGGCCCCTTGAGCGCCACTTTGTTGCGCCGCACCGACTCGATCACCGCATCGGGCAGCGCGTTGCCGGTGGCGGCCGCCACCTCGGTCCCTGCCTCCTGCACATCCCACTGGATCGGCACGCCCGTCGCGTCGAGCACACGGCGCGTGGCCTCGCTAATTTCAGGACCAATGCCATCGCCGGGAATCAGCGTTATCGTATACATCGTATCGGTTCCTTTCCGTGTGGTGCGGAACAGCGGGCGCCGCGGGGTCGCGGGCCGCGCAGACCGGAAGTACGCCATTATAGCCGATTCCTGGCCGCCCCTGCCACCGCGCCGCCCGCCACGCGGCTTGACACGTCGTGCCGCCATTGATAGAATACCCCCAGAAGGTCCCCTATGCCGATAATGCGCCACCTAATCCAATACCGCCCCCGCCGATGCGCGTGATGACCCGCGGGCAGTCCCATTCGCACCTGGTGCTGCCGGTCGTGATCGTGCTGCTCTTGCTCGCCGTCAGCTTCTGGCTCGGGCTCGGCAACCCTCGCCCGTTGCGCGCCCCGACTCTCTCCCCCACGCCGCCCCCGGCCACGCCCACGGCGACGATCGAGCCGTCCGCCACACCGCTGCCGCCGACCGCGACTCGCCCGCCGAGTGCTACGGCGACGCCCGTCTCGACGCCCCCGCCCACACCGACAACCCCGCCCGCGACCCCGACCCTGGCGGCGGCCCCGAGCCCCACCCCGCCCCTGGCGAGCGCCCCGCCGGTGCGTCCGGTGGCCCGCGGGCCGGCGCGCCCCCCGTCCCGGGCCAGCACGCCGGCGCCGCCCCACCTGATGACCGTGTACGCCCCGGGCGGCCGCTATGGGGACCCCCGGCCCCCCGATCCGCACCGCATCGTGCATATCAGCAGCCCCGATGTCCCGTTGAACGCGGATGTTATTGAGGTCTATGTGCGCAACGGCCTCTGGCAAGTGGCCGATTATGCCGCGGGCCATCACTGGGGCACGGCCAATCCGGGCCAGGGCGGCAATATCGTCCTCACCGGCCATAACAACTGGCATGGGGAAGTCTTCCGCTACCTCGAGTTTCTCCAGCCGGGCAATACAATCGATGTGGTCACGGCCGATGGGGGGCACTGGCGCTATATTGTGCAGCAGATGCAAAAGCTGCCGGAGAAAAATGTTTCCTGGGATACCCAGATGCAGCATGCCGAGGTGATGGACCCCACGCCCTTTGAGCGACTCACCCTTATCACCTGCTGGCCGTACAAGACCTATACGCACCGCCTGGTGATTTTCGCCGCCCCCGCGCCGTAGCACGGAATGCGGAATGCGGAGTGCGGAGTGCGGAATACGGAACTCTAAGCTCTTAATACGCATCACGCACGCGTCATAAGGAGCACTGCTCATGATCACGTTGGGTCGCAACATCTGCCGGGACCTGGGGGAAGCCCTCAGCCATGAATGGTTGGTGACGAACGGGCTCGGCGGGTACGCGGCCGGCACCCTGCCGGGGGTCAACACCCGCCGCTACCATGGCCTGCTGATCGCCGCGCTCACGCCCCCCGTGGAGCGAACCCAGCTGGTCGCCAATTGCGACGAAGAAGTCGAGATGGACGGCGTGACCTACTTCCTCGGCGCGAACGAATACCAGGATGAGCGGATTCATCCAGGCGGGTTCGTGCATTTGGAATCGTTTGTGCTCGACCACGCCCTGCCCCGCTTTGTCTATCGCGTCGGCCCCGCTTTCCTGCAAAAGCAAATCTGGATGGAGTATGGCCGCAACACGACGTATGTGCGCTATACGGTGCTGGAGAGCCCCTATCCGCTGACCCTGATCCTGCGCCCCTTCGTGAATTACCGCGACCATCATAAGCTCACCAAAGGGAGCCTCGACTGGAGCTTCGGCGTCACCGCGCTGCCGATCGGCGGCGGCTGTACCGTCACGGCCTTTGCCGAGGCCCACCCGTTTTACCTGGTCGCCAGCCCTAAAGCCTCCTTTACCCCGTCCGGCGTCTGGTACTGGAAGTTTCTCTATCGGGCCGAGCGCGAGCGGGGGCTGGATTTTATGGAGGACCTTTATCTGCCCGGCGTCTTCCGCGGCCGCCTCACCGCCGGCCAGTCGCTGACTTTGATCGCCTCAGCCGAGCCGCTGGCCCAGATCGATCGGAACGTCGACACGGCCTTCGGGCGCGCGCAGGGCCGCCAGGAGCGCCTGCTCCGCCGGGCCGGCCTGCTGCCGACCGTCGACGCCCGGGACGCCGCGGTGCCGACCAAGGACCAGGACGGCCAGGCCTTTATTACCCAGCTGGTGCAGGCCGCGGATCAGTTTCTGGTGCAACGCGGCGGGGCGGCCGTGGTCCCGCCGGCGAGCGGCCCGGTGGCCGCGCCCGCCGCCGCGCCGGTGGTCTATACCCGGGCCGCGAATCCCCCCACCCCACGGACTAATCGCCCGGGGGCCCTGCCCACCGCGCCGCTCCCGCCCCCGGCGCCCGCGGTGCGCGACGCGGAGGACACGGGCCCACGCACGGTGATCGCGGGCTACCCCTGGTTCACCGACTGGGGCCGGGACACGATGATCGCCTTGCCGGGCCTCACCCTCGCCACCGGCCGGCTGCCGGCCGCCGATAGCCTGCTGCGGACCTTTGCCCGCTATATCGACCAGGGGATGGTGCCCAACCTCTTCCCCGACGCGGGCACTGCGCCCGAGTATAATACCGTCGACGCGACCCTCTGGTATTTCCATGCCATTGACGCCTACCTCCAGGCCGGGGGGGCGGTCGATCTCGCCCACGATCTCTGGCCCCATCTGCAAGAGATCGTGCGCTGGCATATCCAGGGCACGCGCTACGGTATCCAGGTCGACCCCGCCGACGGCTTGCTCCGTGCCGGCGAGCCCGGCGTGCAGCTCACCTGGATGGACGCCAAGGTCGGCGACACGGTCTTCACCCCGCGCCATGGCAAGCCCGTCGAGATCCAGGCCCTCTGGTACCACGCCCTGCGCATCATGGCCCGCCTCCAAACCCAGCTCGGCTATCCCGACGATCTGCCCCTCGCCGTGCCTCCCGCCGATCCGCCCGCCGATCCCGCTAGCGTCGACGAACTCAAAAATGTGCCTGCGGCACTGCTGCGCGATCAACACGCCACTGATCCGCCTGCCGATCCCGCTAGCGTCGCCGAACTCAAAAATGTGCCTGCGGCACCGCTGCGCGATCAACATGCCACTGATCCGCCCGCTGCTCCGCCGAGCAGCGACGAACTCAAAAATGTGCCTGCGGCACCGCTGCGCGATGTGCCTACGGCACCGCTGCGCGAGCAAAACTCAAAACTCAAAACTGAATCCGCCCTCAGCTACGCCGCCCGGGCCGACCAGGTCCGCGCCAGCTTCCAGGCGCGCTTCTGGTATGCGCACGGGGGCTACCTGTACGATGTGATCGACGGCCCCGACTCGGCGGCCGACCCCAGCCTGCGCCCGAACCAGCTCTTCGCGCTCTCCCTGGAGCCCGACCTGGTGACGGCCGAGCAGGCGCGCGGGGTCCTGGCCGTGGTCCAGCGCGAGCTATTGACCCCGGTGGGGCTGCGCACCCTCGCGCCGAGCGATCCGCGGTTTAAAACCCTCTACACCGGCGACCAGGCGCAACGCGACGCCGCCTATCACCAGGGGATCGTCTGGCCCTGGCTGATGGGCGCGTATGGGGACGCCGCCCGGCGCTGGGCCGGTATGGACCGCGCCGGGATGCGGCGGTTGCTCGCCCCGTTGCAGCGCCAGCTCGCCGTCGATTGCGCCGGCACTCTCAACGAGATCTTCGAGCCGACCGCGCCCTTCCGGCCCAAAGGCTGCTTCGCCCAGGCCTGGAGCGTGGCCGAAGTCCTGCGCCTGCTCTGCGCCGAGTGGCCGGCCTGATCGCTCCCCGATCCCTCTCAGCCGGCGGAAGTTTCCGCGCAAGAATCGGATAGTTTCTCCCCGCCCCCTGCGGTATAGTGGATACCGAACGCTATTCACGCGGCGCAGCTCCCGCCCCCTGCGCTTATCAGCCCCTGGAGGTTTCGGCATGACCCACTATGCGATTTCACCGATCGACGACGCGATTAGCCGGCAGGTTCGCACCACGCTGACCGACCCGATCTATGGCCTGGAGGTGCCGGTCAGCGTCGCCGGCCCCGGCAACTATGGCCCCTGCCGATCCTGCCTGCACACCTTTACGATCGGCGAGCGGCGCATCCTGTTCCTCTATAATCCCTTCTCGCCCGAGCAGCACGCCGATTTTGCCGGGCCTGTGTTCATCCACGATGGGGACTGTGAGTCCTATAGCCAGCGTGCGGTCTTCCCCCCGGCCATCCGCAGCCTCCCGATCGTCTTGAAGGGCTATGGGGCCGATAATCGCTTCATCGCTGAGGAGACTCCCCCGGGGCCGGATGTCGAGACCGCCATCGACACGCTCTTCCACCGCCCGGATGTCGCCTTCATCCATGTGCGCAATCGCGAAGCGAAATGCTTCATCCTGCGCATCGCGCGCGCACACACATGATCCCTACTTGCGCGCGCCGGCCGGCTCCAGCGCTGGCGCGTGATCCGGCGCGGCGGCCACGCCGGCTGTTGCCGGCGTGGGCGCATCGTGCTCCTCGTAGACGAAATGATGGCCCCGCAGGTAGGCGCAGCCGGCGGCCAGGAAGGCCAGCACCGCGGCGAACCAGAAGACCAGGTGCAGCGCGTCGCCGAAGGGCCCGCCGATCACGCTGGGGAAGAAGTGGGTGCCCAGGACCGTACTGCTCACCGACGGCGCCAGCCGGGCCAGTACTGGGCCCGGCAACAGGCTCTGCATGGGGTTATAGCCCAGAAACGAGGCGAACAGCGCGCCCGTCGGCGGGATGTGCGCTGCCTGCGTGGCCGCGGCCGCCGGCACCCCGCTGCTCACCAGGCTGCCCTGGATCGCGGCCGGCAGCCGGCTGCCGAGCACGACCACGATAATGCTGAAGAAGACCGACAGGCTGAGTGGGCTGCCCACGTTCTGGAACGTCGCGCGCATGCCCGAGCCGACACCGCGATATTCCCGCGGCAGCGCGTTCATGATCGCCGCCGTGTTCGGCGCCGTGAAGATGCCGAAAGCCGCCCCGATCACGAACAGCACGACCGCGAAAGGCAGGTAATCAAAGTCCGCCGGGAAGAAGGTCAGGGCGATAAAGCCCAACCCCAGCACCGCCATCCCGGCCGTGCTCAGGCCGCGCGGCCCGACGCGATCCGACAGCCAGCCCCCCGCCGCGCCGCAGATCATGAAGCCGAGCAGCAACGGGATAATATAGACGGCCGCCCAGAGGGGCGTGTCCTCGAATGCGTAGCCATGCAGGGGCAGCCAGATGCCCTGGAGCCAGACAATCAGCGCGAACTGGAAGCCGCCGTATGCCAGCGCGCTCAAGAATTGCGCCGCGCAGCCCAGGCTGAAAGCGCGGATGCGGAAGAGGTGCATATTGAACAGCGGCTCCGCCACCCGGTTCTCGACCACGACAAAGGCGGCCAGCAACGCCAGGCCCGCCACCATGCCGCCGATCACCCAGGGGTTGCCCCAGCCGGTGGTGGCCTGCCCATACGGCATGATCCCATAGGTCATGGCCACCAGGAACAGGATCAGGCCGCCCCCCAGGCAGAGATTGCCCAGGATGTCGATGCTCCGCCCGGCGCGCAGCGTGCTCTGCTCGCGCAGCATCTTATAGGCCCAGATCGTCCCGAACACCCCGATGGGCACGCTGATCAGGAACACCGCGCGCCACCAGAGCGTCGACATCAGGCCGCCGACGATCAGGCCGAACAGGCTGCCGGCGAGGACCGCGACCATGTTCAGGCCCAGCGCCATGCCGCGCTCCCTGGCCGGGAAGGCATCGGTCAGGATCGCCGCGCTG
>DATGEF010000477.1:0-2779 GCA_035310405.1 Chloroflexia bacterium
GGGGTCGGGGGTCGGGGGTCAGGGGTCGGGGGTCGGGGGTCAGGGGTCGGGGGGTCAGGGGCCAGTGGTCAGGGGTCAGTCGTAGAAACCAGACGAACGACCGCCGCCCACCGCCCACCGCCCGCCGCCTGACGACTCACAACTGACTCCTGACCCCCGACCCCTGACCCCTCGTTTTGAGTCGGGAATCTCTGGGCCAAATGATTGACATAACGCGCGAATCCTGCTAGAATAGGGGGACACAAGGCGGACTTATGGGCACGCTCCACGTGGTCAGCACACCGATTGGCAACCTGGAAGACCTGACTATGCGGGCGTTGCGCGTGTTGCGCGAGGTGCGCCTGATCGCGGCGGAGGATACCCGCCATACGCGGCAGCTGCTGAATCATTTCGGCATCACGACCCCGGCGATCAGCTATCACGCCCATAATGAGCGGGCGCGGCTCGGGCCGATCCTGGCCGCGTTGGAGGCCGGCGATGTCGCTCTGGTCAGCGATGCCGGGACTCCGGGGTTCTCGGACCCCGGCCTGGAGCTGATCCGCGCGGCGATCGCCGCGGGGCACCTGGTCACAGCTGCACCCGGACCGGTGGCTGCCGTCACCGCCCTGGTCCTGAGCGGCTTGGACCTGACGCGCTATACCTACCTGGGCTTTCTGCCCCGGCAGGGGAGTGCGCGCCGCGCCCTGCTGGGGCCCCTGCAGGCGCAGGCCTGGCCCCTGGTCGTGTATGAGGCGCCGCACCGCCTGCTCGCCCTGCTGGCCGATTTGCAGGTGGTTCTGGGCGATCGCCCGTGCGCGGTCGCCCGCGAGCTGACCAAGGTCCATGAAGAGGTGTTTCGGGCGCCGCTGAGCGCGGCCCTGGCGCACTTCCAGGCGACCCCGCCGCGGGGGGAAGTGACTGTCGTCGTCGCCGGGGCGCCCCCGATCGCCAACGCCGACCGCGCGGCGGCGGCGACCCAGCAGGAAGCGACCGCCGCGACTCGGTTGGCCCGCCTGGTGGCGGACGGCCTGAGCCCGCGGGATGCGGTGCAACGGGTGGCCGGCGAGCTCGGCCTGCCGCGGCGCACCGTCTACAATATCTGGTTAGCATCGTCCGCCGCGGACGGGGCCCGGTAACCGTCAGACCGAGCCCCGTCCGCAGCGGATGCCGCCCCGGCCCTCATCCGGCCGGGGCTTGAACCCTACAGCCCCAGTATTGGGCGCTGCACCTGGCAGGCGGCGATTCGATCTGCGGTTTGACCGTGATCTCTGCATGCGCAGAGAGAGAGAGGCGGCAATGCCGGAGACTCAGCGAATCGAAGAGTTTCTCGCCCACCTGGCGGTTGAGAAAAGTTTTTCGGGCAATACCCTCGCCGCCTACCGCAACGACCTGACCCAATTTGTCGCCTATTTAGGGGGCGAGGAGGCGGGGGCCCCGGACCACTTCCAGGACCGGCGCACCCGCAACGGCGAGTTCTGGAGCGAGGTGGCGCGGCGCGACATCCTCGATTTCCTGCTCTTCTTGAAGGAGCGGAGCTACGCCACGTCGACCGTCGCGCGCAAAATCGCGGCCGTCAAATCCTTTTTCCACTGGCTGGCCGCGCAACGCCTGGTCCCCGCCGACCCGACGGACGAGCTCGAGTCGCCCCGCGTCTCGAAATACCTGCCCCAGGCGATCTCGGTGGGCAACATCGCCGCCCTTCTCTTGCAGCCGACGCTGGGCGAAAGCCCGGAAGCCCTGCGCGACCGCGCCATGCTGGAGGTGCTCTACGCCACCGGCATGCGGGTGAGCGAGCTGGTGGCGCTGAACGGCGACGACGTGATCGGGTCCGAACTCCCCACCCGGCCCGCCGGCGACGGGGTGCGCGCCGGCCGCATGATCGCGATGCGCTGCCGGGGCAAAGGCAACAAAGAGCGGCTCATCCCGCTGGATGTCGAGGCCGCGCGCCGCGCGCTCGAAGATTATCTGAAGCGGGGCCGGCCGCGCCTGATCGGCGACCAGGAAGAGGACGCGCTCTTCCTCAACCACCGAGGCCAGCGCCTGACCCGCCAGGGCTTCTGGCTGATCCTGAAGGCCTATGCCCGGCAGGCGGGGATCGAGGACGTGACCCCCCACACCCTGCGCCACTCTTTCGCCGCCCACCAGCTCAAACAGGGCACGGCCTTACGGGACGTGCAACAGCTCCTCGGCCACGCCAGTATCTCGACCACCCAGATTTATACGCACGTCGAGAGTGGCAGCGGTGAGGGCCGGCCCAGCACGAAGCGGGGCGGCGTCCGCCGCCCGCCACCCGCCCGCCGCCAAAGCGCCTGAGGGCGCGACCGCCCCCGTCCCCCCCCTACCGAGCGGCTTTCTCGTACCGGCCGCCCAGGTGCTTGGCCAGGAACTTCTCGGCCGCCGCATAGAACTTGAAGCGGTTTTCCGGCTTGGCGAAGCCATGGCCCTCGTCCGGGAAGAGCAGGTACTCGTAGTCCACGCCGTTGCGCTCCAGGGCCGCGACGATCTGCTCGGACTCGGCCTGCTTGACGCGCGGATCGTTCGCGCCCTGGGCGATCAGCAGCGGGATCTTGATGCGATCGGCCTTGAACAGCGGGGAGCGCGACTTCAGGAACTCCTCGTCGGTATCCGGGTTGCCGATATGCCGCTGCAGCATGGCGAGGATCGTTGACCAGTACGGCGGGATCGTCTTGATCAGGGTGATCAAGTTGCTGGGGCCGACGATGTCGACCGCGCAGCAGAACAGGTCCGGGGTGAACGTGGCGCCCACAAGGGCCGCGTAGCCCCCATACGAGCCCCCGTA
>DATGEF010000478.1:0-4407 GCA_035310405.1 Chloroflexia bacterium
CCGCCCTGGCGCTCGTGCCGCTTCCGGCCAGCATCACGCCGCCGATGGCCAGCAGCAATGCGCCCGCGATCCCCGGCACACCGAACTTCCAGTTTCGTCGCACAGCCCGCTCCCGGTCCCGCTCAGAAGATCAACACGGGAACCGTAGTGCGCCAGACGGCCAACGGATCAGGCATAGCCAGGAATGATCGCCAAAACGCAACGAAACATCTCGGGCCGGCCACGCGGGACCGGAGGGCGGGCTCAGCCGCCGATGGCGGAGGCCACGATGGCGCGTGCCTCTTCCTGGATGGCGGCGAGGTGCTCAGGCCCGCGGAAGGACTCGGCGTACAGCTTGTACACGTCCTCGGTGCCTGACGGGCGGGCGGCGAACCAGCCGGACTCGGTGACCACCTTGAGGCCGCCGATCGGCGCGTTGTTGCCCGGCGCGGTCGTCAGCTTGGCCTGGATCGGCTCCCCCGCGAGCGTCGTGGCCGGCACGTCGGCGGGCGTGAGCCGGCCCAGGCGCGCTTTCTGCTCCGGGGTGGCCGGGGAGTCGATGCGGCTATAGAACGGGGTGCCCAGGCGCGCTGTGAGATCGGCATAGTGCTGGCCGGGGTCGCGCCCGGTGCGCGCCGTGATCTCGGCCGCCAGCAGGCCCATGATCAGCCCATCCTTGTCGGTGGTCCAGACCGTGCCGTCGCGCCGCAGGAAGGAGGCCCCGGCGCTCTCTTCGCCGCCGAACCCGAGCTGGCTGGTCAGCAGGCCGGCGACGAACCACTTGAACCCCACCGGGACCTCGTAGAGCGGCCGGCCGATGTCGTGGGCCACGCGATCGATTAGACTGCTGCTGACCGCCGTCTTACCCACCTGGCTGCTGGGGGGCCACGCCGGCCGGTGCTGGAACAGGTACCAGATGGCGACGGCCAGGTAGTGGTTGGGGTTCAGCAGGCCGCTGCTGCGGGTGACGATGCCGTGCCGGTCGGCGTCCGTGTCGGTGCCGAAGGCAATGTCGTAGGCGTCCTTGAGGTGGACCAGGTTGGCCATGGCGTAGGGCGACGAGCAATCCATGCGGATCTGGCCGTCGTGGTCGACCGGCACGAAGCGGAAGGTCGGGTCGACGGCCCTGTTCACGACGGTCAGGTGCAGCCCGTAGCGCTCGGCGACCGGCTCCCAGTAGGCCACGGTCGCCCCGCCCAGTGGGTCGGCCCCGATGGTCAGCCCGGACGCGCGGATGGCCTCCATGTCGACCACCTGGGCCAGGTCGGCGACATAGGGGGTAATGTAATCATAGGGGTGGGTGGTCGGCGCGGCGAGGGCGTCGGCCCCGGAAACCCGCCGCACCCCGCGGTTCTGCTCGGCCAGCAGCGCGTTAGCCCGATCCTGGATCCAGCCGGTGATGTCGGGCTCGGCGGGGCCGCCGTTCGGCGGATTGTACTTGAAGCCGCCGTCACGTGGCGGGTTGTGGGAGGGCGTGATGATGATGCCGTCGGCCAGGCCGGTCTGCCGCCCCCGGTTATAGGTCAGGATGGCGTGCGAGACGACCGGGGTGGGCGTGAGCCCGTTGTGTTGCGCCGGCAGGACCGTGACGCCGTGCGCCGCCAGCACCTCCAGCGCGGTCCGCTCGGCCGGCTCGGAGAGGGCGTGCGAGTCTTTGCCCAGGTAGAGCGGGCCGGTGATGCCCTGGCGGGTGCGGTACTCGACGATGGCCTGCGTGGTCGCCAGGATATGGTCCTCGTTGAAAGTGCCGTCGGCGGCCGAGCCGCGGTGCCCCGAGGTGCCGAAGCGCACGCGCTGCTCGGGGACCGATGGGTCGGGATGCCGATCATAATATTGGCCCAGCAGCCGGGCGACGTCGATCAGCTGGTCGGCGGGCGCGGGCTGGCCGGCCAGCGGACTGATATGCTCTTCCACGGTGATGCCCTCTCTCTCGATAGCCGCACGGCGTCAGGCGCTATGCCGGGCTTCCTGCCTCTGCCTTCGCAGGGCCCCCTCTCCTAATGATGAAACGGTTTGCCGGGCGGCGGCAATACGGAGCCGGCGGCCCTGATCCGCGGCCGGGATTTAAGGGGATCGGGCGCCATAAATCATCCACGAAGGACACGAAGAAACACGAAGGAATAAGCTTGTGCGGGAATAAGCTTGTCCTGAGCGCAGCGTTTGAGCCTCTGCCCCAGCTTTGTGCGCATCTGGTCTAGGGCCTACTGCATTATCCGCTTGACACCCGATAGGGTTTTTGGTAAGCTAGGCCCGTATCCCCCGTCACGCTTCGGCGTGACGGCGCGAAGCCGCCTTCGGGCGGCTTTTGCTTTGCTGACGACTCTATGCGCACCACTATTTATGTGGACGGCTTCCACCTTTACTACGGGTGTCTCAAGTTTTGTTGGTCAGCGATGAATGATCAACGTGGTGCGGCTCAGCTCTAGATAACTATGCCCCTCCAATTCACGACTGATCTGGGGCAAATAGGTGCCGAAGAGGGTCAGCAACTCCGGGTTGGTGATATTGCCGGTGGAGATTAACAGTAGCTTATAGGGGTGTCCGAGCACCACAAACGAGTTGACGAAATCGGCGTCTTTAGTGACCACGACCCGCTGCTCACGCTCGGCCAGCGCGTTGATCTCGGCATCTGGTGTCCGATTGCCGTTAGGCAAATCGAGCGTATGGAGAGCGTCGTGGACCGCCTGCTGCAGAAGAGGGACCAACCGGCGGGGGAGTTGCGCGTCAACCAGGAAGTTCACGGGGTAACAAGATCAAGGCGCTTCACCCGGCTGAGTTCGGCGGCGAAGCTGAGCACCGCCAGAATATCGTCGCGCTCTAAATCCGGATAGTCCGCGAGGATCTCGTCCGTGGTCATACCCGCGCTCAGGAGTTCGAGGATCATTTCCACGGGGTAGCGCAGCCCACGGATACAGGGCTTCCCATGACAGATTGCGGGATCGATAGTGATCCGGGCCAAGAGTGGTTGCATAGGCATTAGTATACTGCTGCCGGGGTACAGGCGTCAATGACGGCTAGTCGAATTCAACGGTCTTGAATTTCAGGGTGTGTGCGTTCTCCGTCACCGTGCGGACGGTCGTCTCTGGGGCCCCGGCGGGAATATCGGCTTGGATCTCAATCGTGACTTGCACGGTGACTCCCGCGCCCATCAGGTGCTGGAGCAGTTCGGCCGATATCTGGCTCGCCAGGCTACTCAGGCGCAGGGGATCCACGTCGATCCGGCCATAAAAGTGCGTTCGTTTCGGCACGGTCCCGGGTCCACTCGCGCTACTCCCGGGGGCTGTGTAGCGCCCGCCAGCCTCACCCGTCGCCGAACCATTGCCCACGGGCACGCGCTGGGTGCCCGTGTTCGCTGCGTCCAAGCCCAGGCTGCCACCCCCGGGAGTGGCAACGGCCTGGGCTTCGCGGGCCGCCGCGGGGCTCACGAGCACACTGTGCTCGTCGATGAAGACGGCGGTCGGCTGGCGGCCGAAGCTGAGGCCCTGGTATTTGCCGGTGGTGGGGTCGCGGCTGGTGGCGTAGCCGAAGTAGTCCTGGCTGCTGGCGCCCGTGCGGATGGTGTCCTTGAGCACGTCGGCGGACTGCAGGCGGGGCAGGTAGTTGAAGGTGGCCAGTTGCTGCCAGAGCGTCTTGACGGCGATGTGCGGCTCGCCGGCCTTCCAGAGGTAGCGCTGGAGCTCGTGCTGGAGCGCGACGGGCGACCAGGCGGTGATCAGGATGCCAGCGCGCAGGGCGGCGTCCGAGACGCGCTTGACCGGGTCGTCGCCGCCGCCGGTAAGATACGTGGCCTCCCATTCCAGGGGCTCGATGCCCTCTTGCACGGGGTTGAGCAGCCACTGGTAGGCCGCTTTGAGGCGGGCGTCGAGGGTGGTGTCGGCGGTGGCCAGGGTCTTCTCGGCTTGCTGCTGCTGGACCTCGTCGAGGTTGAGCTGGCGGCGCTCTTCGTTGACGGACTTCCAGGCGAGGTAGCGCCGCGCTTCGGACTCGATGTTGGGGTAGTCGTCGGCGTTGGCGGCGAGGAACAGCAGCATGTTGCGGTAATGGCGAGGGCTGGTGCCGCGGTGCTCAAGGATGCGGCCGGCCTGCTGGATGGCCTCGCTGCGGCTGTCGGCGCGGCGGTGGGCCACGCCGGGCGGCAGGACGACCAGGCGGGCGCGATCGTCGTCGGGTACGTCGGCACTGTCGGGCGGCGCCAGATGGACGCCGGCGAAATCCCCGCTGCGGGTGGGCCAGCGCTTGAGGCGGCTCTCGATCTCGGCGGCGACGTCGGCGGCAGGCAGGCGGCCAATGCGATCGCCCACGGTGCGGTTGAGGTTGGCCTGGACGGCGAACCAGTAGCGGCCCTGCGGCGTGCTGTACAAGAACGTGAGCGTGTCGCGCATGCGGTGGAGGGCGTCGCTGTAGACGGCGATGCCGCCGGGCTCACCG
>DATGEF010000479.1:0-11246 GCA_035310405.1 Chloroflexia bacterium
TGGGGGACACCCCCAAACCTCCGGCAGGGGAGCGCCCCTGCACCCCCTCTACCCAACATAGAGTTATGAGAGAATTGGGACAACCCCAAACCCCCGGCAGGGGAGCGCCCCTGCACCCCTTGGATCCCACTGCAATAGAAAAGCCGCGCACTCGCCAGGGACGAGGCGCGGCCACGTGGTACCACCCTGATTTCGCATCCCCGCGGCCCGCGGGCCGGGGATGCGCTTGGTAACGCCGGTAACGGGGCGCAACCGGAGCAGACTACTGGGCCCAGCGGCCGTTCACCTGTCAGCTCAGAAGGGAATTTCGGCCGGGGGCCCCGGCGCGGACTTCCAGTCGGTGGTCCACGCTCCCTGGACGGTTTCGCCCGCCTACTCGCTTCGTCAACGCTGCATGCACTATTTACTTGCCCTGTTTATAACAGAAATCCGCTGCCGCCGTCAAGCGCCGGGGGACGGAGCCGGGCGTCGGTCGCTGGATGGATGCCGGCGCGGGCCCCGCGGCCGGTCGTCAGCCGGGTGCTCGGCAAGTTTTTGCATCCCGGCCGGGCGGCTGAGCCGCGGGCGGCAAGAGACCTCTCCCCTCGCCCCTCCCCGGCGCGGGGAGGGGAACGGGCGGGAGCCCGGCCGCGGCCGCCCCGCCGCCCAGCCCGCCGTCTTTTCCCCTCCCGGCGCGGGGAGGGGAACGGGCGGGAGCCCGGCCGCGGCCGCCCAGCCCGCCGTCTTTTCCCCTCCCCGCGCCGGGGAGGGGCGAGGGGAGAGGTGCGTTCCCGCGCCGCTATCTAGCCGGCCGCCGCCTAGGCAAAAAGCTGCCGAGCACCCGTCGTCAGCCGGGCTTGCGGGCGACCAGGCCGTACATCAGCGGCAGGTCCGGGAGGGTGGCCGGCGGGATCAGGCGGTGGCCGGGCAATTCCCGCATATCCGCCAGCAGCCGTGCCCCATTGGTGTAGGGATACTCGTGCAGGGCGGTGAGGGCCAGGCCGGCGTCCAGCAACGCCGTGACGACGACGCCCAGGCCCCATTGAAACTCATGGCTGCGGTGCGGGTTCTGGAAGTTCTCCACGCCGGCGACATAGCCGGACGGCGCCAGGGCCGCGCCAGACATGGCCACGTAGTCGCCGATGCCGCTTTCCCAGGTCCGCGCCTGGCCCGCGCCAAAATAGGAATACTTAAGCGTCCAATCGTCCGCCAGGACCCCGAGGAGGGGGTGGAACTCGACGAGCACGAGCCGCCCACCCGGCGCCAACACGCCGGCGATGCCGCGCGCCCAGGCCCGCAGATCGGAGAGCCAGACCAGCGCGCCGTACGACACAAAGGCGATCGCGAAGCGTTGCGGGCCGGCGGCGGTCGCGGCGAGCCAATCGTAGATGTCGGCGCGGTGAAACGTGGCCGGGATGCCCGAGTCGGCGGCGAGCTGCCGGGCAAACGCGATCGCCGTATCGCTGATGTCCACCCCGGTGACGACGGCGCCCAGCCGGGCCAGGCTCAAGGTATCTTGGCCGGCATTGCATTGCAAATGGACCAGGGTCTGCCCGGCGATGTCGCCGAGCAGGGCCCGCTCTTCGGGAAAGAGGGTCTGGCCCCCGGCCCGGAAGAACGCCGCCTGATCGTGCTTGTGGCTGTTGTGGGCGTCGGTCGCGACGTTCCAGGCGCGGCGATTCTCTTCATGCAGCTCGTGGCGAATGGGGGTGAGGTCGTCGGCCATTGGTCTCCCTCCCGATCCCCGGGTGCGCCCCCGGCGCCGGTCCCGGATTATAGCTGTTGCCGGCCCGGGCGTCAGCCGCCCGGCGCCAGGCTGCGCTGGCGTAAGGCCTCGAAGAGCACGACGCTGGCCGCCGTCGCCGCGTTGAGCGACTCAGCGCCGCCGCGCATCGGGATGGCCACACGGGCGGTCGCCGCCTGCCGCGCCTGCGAACTGAGGCCGTGCGCCTCGTTGCCGACGATCAGGGCGGCGGGCGGCCGCCAGTCCACACTGTAGTAGGGCTGCTCGCCGCGGGCGTCCAGCGCGGCCACTAGGGGGATCGCCCGCTCGGCCAGCGTGCGGCGCAAGGCGGGCCAGTCCTGGTCCAGGATGCAGGGTAAGCGGAAATGCACACCGGCGCCGGCGCGCACCACTTTCGGGTTGTAGAGGTCGACGCAGTCGGGCGTGAGCCAGCAGGCGGTGACCCCGGCCGCCTCGGCGCTGCGCAAGAGCGTGCCCAGGTTGCCGGGGTCGCGCAGGCTGTCGAGGATCAGGTAGAGGGGTGGGGCCGCGCCGGGGGCCGGCGCGGGCGGCCAGGTGGGGAACGGGAAGACACCCAGGATGCCCTGGGGCTGGACGGTCTCGGCGGCCGCGGCGAGGGCGACGGGGCTGGCCTCCTGGGTGGCCGGCAGCCGGGCGACCCGCGCCAGGAGCGCCTTGCCCCGCGCGCTCTGGCCCAGGGCCGCGGCCTCATAGAGGAGCAAGGTGGGCTGGGCACCCGCGTTCAGGGCCTCCTCGACCGCGCGCACGCCCTCGACCACGAACGCCTGCTCCGCGCGCCGGTGCTGCGGGGCGGGCGCCCCCAGGGCCCGGATGCGCTTGATCGTCGGATTGCTGGCGCTACTGATCATCGGCGACCCTCCCCAATAAAAATGTGGCGAGGGATTGGGGCCCCCGCCACATCCGTACCGGCGCGAAACTTAATGCGCGGTTTCCTCTTCCGAGTCGTCTTCGTGCGTTACTACGTCCTTTTCCGGCGCGGCCGGGTCGGCGGGCGCCGCATCCGGCGCTTCCGTCTCTTCCGACTTGCCGGCAGCGCCGGCGACCGCGGCCGATTCGTGATCCGCGCCCGCGCTGGCCGGGACGGGCGGCGCGGCGGTCTTCGCCTCGGCCGCGCTGGTGCTGGTGCTGGCGGCTTCCTGGGCCGCCGCGCGCCGCGCGGCTTTGCCGGCCGGGACGGGCGGGGCGGCCGCGGGGGCCGGGTCGGCTTCGCCTTTGATGCGGGCGGCGATCACGGCGAAGGCGTGCGGATCGTTCACCGCCATCTCGGCCAGCATCTTGCGATCGACCGCGAAGCCCATCGCGGTCAGCCCGGCGATGAAGCGATTATAGGGCAGGCCATGCTCGCGGGCGGCCGCGTTGATGCGCACGATCCAGAGCGCGCGCATATCCCGCTTCCGGGTGCGGCGGTCGCGATAGGCGTAGTTCAGCGAGCGCATCAGCTCGGTATTCGCGGCCCGGAACAAATGGCCGCGGCTGGTCATGTGGCCCTTGACCTGGTCGAGGACCCGCTGGTGCCGCCGGTGGCGCGTAAACCCACGTTTGATACGAGCCATAGGAAATCCTTCTCCTTCTCCTTTTTCTTACCCAGATATAGGGCCCATAGGACCCATGCCTGGGCCAAAACTTGCAAAAACCGGAACCGGTTAATCCAGCCCGTACGGCAGCAGGCGCTTCGCGCGAGGCAGGACCGTCTTGTCGAGCGGGGTCATGCGGTCGAGGGCCTGTTTGACGCGGGTCGACTTCCGGCGGCGGAAGTGGCTCTTCATGCCCTTGGTGCGCATGACGATGCCCGAGCCGGTGATTTTGAACCGGCGTGCCGACCCCTTGTGGGTCTTCATTTTCGGCATGGGTGCCGTGCTCCTTTCCGAGCGCTCATAGCGGATACTACGAGCCGATCTGGCGGCCGGCCGGGACGGTCCCGAAGGACCAGGTTGATAACTCCACGGCGGCCTGCGGCAATACGTTGTCTGCGCCCGTCGCACGGGTCACAAGCAGTGATTATACCCGATCCCTCGGGCGGGTGCAAGACGAAGTCCTGAGTTGAAAGTCCTGAGTTCAAAGTCCGGCGGGGGGCGGGCGGTTGCCGGGCGGCTGCAGCCGCGGCAACGCCGGGCGAAGCCCGCCTGCGCGGGCGGGGTGGTGAGGTGGGCCAGGGCGTCTGTGGGAGAGGGCTCTGCCCTCGAAGCTCTGGCCGCGCGGGTGGGCCGATCCCCTGGCGCCTGAGTGGGGGCGCCCATCCCCGGCCGACGGGCGAGTATTTCGAGGGCAGAGCCCTCTCCCACAGACGAGGGGTCCGGGGTCGGAGGCCAGGAACAGGAGTCCGCACTCCGCTGGTGAACGGTCAGCGGTTAGCGGTCCGCACTTGGCACTCAGGACTTTAAACTCAGGACTTCGTCTGGCGGCCTGTCAAGCACTCAGGTGCGGATGTGGTCGATCTCAGGGCATGGATGGAAAGGGGTGGATCGAGTAAAGTGAAGCAGGTCGCCTTCACCGGGCCGGGGGCCCGCCCGGCAACGGATGGGGCCATGGAGGTGCTGCACTTGACGACGCAGGCGGAGGCCGGGCTGCGCGACCCGGTGATCGACACGGCCGGGCTGCGCAAAGTCTACCGGCGCAAAATCGCCGTGGCCGACCTGACGCTCCAGGTGCCGCGGGGCGAGGTCTTCGGCTTCCTGGGGCCCAACGGGGCGGGCAAAAGCACGGCGGTCAAGATGCTGCTGGGGCTGGTGCGGCCGACCGGCGGTCGTGCGCGGGTCCTGGGCCAGCCGCCCGGCCATATCGCCACCCTGGCCCGCATCGGCTTCCTGCCGGAGCATTTCCGCTTCCACACCTGGATGCGCGCCACTGAGCTGCTGGACCTGCATGGCCGGCTCTATGGCATGGACCCGGCGGCGCGGCGGCGGCGCATCCCGGAGCTGCTCGCCCTGGTGGGCCTGACCGAGGCCGCGCAGCGGCCGATCAGCGCGTTTTCCAAAGGGATGATCCAGCGCATCGGGCTGGCCCAGGCCCTGCTGAACCACCCGGCCCTGGTCTTCCTCGACGAGCCAACCTCGGCACTCGACCCCTTCGGGCGCATGCTAGTGCGCACCATCATCCACGAGCTCAAGGCGCAGGGCACCACTATTTTCCTGAACTCCCACCTGCTCGGCGAGGTCGAGGCCACCTGCGACCGCGTGGCCTTCATCAAAGAGGGGCGGGTGCTGCAGACCCTGCCCTTGCACGAGTTGGAGTCCGGGCAGCTGCAGGTCGAGCTACGGGTGGATGCCGTGACTCCCGCGCTGCTGGCCGGCCTGGCCGATCTGCCGATCGAACAACGCGTGGTCGACGGGGCTGCGCCGGGGCCGGATGGGGGCGCGCTGATTCCGGCGACGACCCTGCAGTTGCGCATGGCCGGCGAAGATCTGCTGCCGGTCATCGCCGAGCGGACCCTGGCGAGCGGGGCGCGGCTCTACGCGCTGACGCCCCGGCGGCCGTCGCTCGAAGAGATCTTCCTGGAGATCGTCGGCACGGAGGATAGCGGCCAATGAGCACAATCCTCACCATTGCCCGGTTGACCTTCCAGGAGGCCTGGCGCCGTTGGATGGTTGTCATTGCCGTACTGCTCGGGATTGTCTTCCTGGCCTTCTACGCATTCGGTTTCAGCCTGATCAACAGCGATATGGGCGGCAGCCGGCTATCCCCTTTCCTTCTGCTGGCTGCCTACAATTTCTTCCTGCTGGCCGGATTATACGTCGTGCATTTCCTGACGATCATGCTCTCCATCTTTGCCTCGATCGACGCCATTTCCGGCGAGATCGGTTCGTTCACCATCCAGGCTCTGGTGACCAAGCCGGTACGCCGCTGGGAAGTGCTGATGGGCAAGTGGGCCGGCTACGCGGCGATGCTGATCCTTTACCTCGGCGCGCTCGGCGCGGGCGTCATCCTGATTACCAACGCCCTGGCCCACTACATGCCGCCTAACCCGGTGGAGAGCCTGGCGCTTATCTTGCTAGAGGCGCTGGTGCTCCTCTCGCTCTCCTTGCTGGCCGGCACGCGCTTCTCGACCCTGACAAACGGGGTTGCTTTGCTGATGTTCTACGGGCTAACCTTCGTCGGCACCTGGGTCGAGCAGATAGGCGCGGTGCTGCAGAATGCCGGCGGTGTTCCGGGGGCGGCAACAATGGTCCGCCTGGGCAGCGTGACCAGCTTCCTGTTACCTGTGGAGGTGCTCTGGCGGCGGGCGGCGTTCCTGCTGCAACCGCCCTTGGCGAGCAGGACGAACTTCGTGTCGCCCTTCGCCGCCTTCTCCGTGCCCGACCCGGCGATGGTTGTCTACGCGGTCGTCTACGCCGCCGTCGCGCTCGGCCTGGCCATCTGGTCCTTTAGCCGGCGGGATCTGTAGCGACGGCCCCCTGGGAGGCCCTACCTGATGTCACAAGACCTCATCCAGCGTATTGCTGCCTTCAATGCGGATCGCGACCCGCGGTTGCTGCCGCTGAAATACCAGGCCATGCGCAAAGATGTATTCGCCTTTTACCGGGGGACCTGCCACCTGTTCTACGAGGATTGGCCGGCCGGCTCCCCGCTCAACGCGGCGCCCCCGGCCTGGGCGGCGGGCGATCTCCACCTCGAAAACTTTGGCAGCTACCAGGGCGATAATCGCCTGGTCTACTTCGACCTCAACGACTTCGACGAAGCCGCGCTGGCGCCCTGCACCTGGGACCTGGCCCGGCTCGTCACCAGCGTGCTGGTCGCCGCCCCCATCCTCGGGGTCGCGCTGGACGTCGCCCAGACGCTGGTGGACGCCTGCCTCGCGGCTTATACGGCGACGCTGGCGGATGGCCAGGTTTGTAGCGTCGAGCGCGAGACGGCGCGCGGGCCGATCAAAGATCTGCTGCAGCAAGTGTGCCAGCGCCGCCGGGCGACCTTTCTCGCCACCTATACCGAGAAGAAAGGCGGCAAACGCAAGCTCTGTATCAATCACCGGCACACTTTCCCGGTGACGGACGAGCAGTACGCGCGCGTCGCCGCCGCCCTGAAGCGCTGGGGGGCGGAACAGGCGCATCCGAAGTTTTATAAGCTGCTGGATGTGGTGCAGCGGGCCGCGGGCGTGGGGAGCCTGGGCGTCGAGCGCTACCTGCTGCTGGTGCGCGGGTCCGGATCGCCGGACGCTAATTACCTGCTGGATCTCAAAGCCGAGGATCAATCGTCCCTGGCTCCCTATCTCACACTGACGCAGCCATGCTGGGCGCATGGCGCCGACCGGGTCTGCAACATCCAGCGCCGCATGCAGAACACCCCCCCGGCTTTGCTCGCCGCGCTCGAAATGGACGGCCGGTCCTTCCTGCTGCATGAGCTGCAGCCGGACGAGGATGGCATCCGGTTGCACACAGTGCAGGGCAAGCAGGGGCGCTTGCGCAAGCTACTGGGCACCCTGGGCGCGATCCTGGCCTGGGACCAGGTGCGCAGCAGCGGGCGCCAGGGCTCGGCCCCGACCGACGACCTGATCGCATTTGCCCGGGCCCCGCAGTGGCACGCCGCGCTGCGCGACTATGCCACCAGCTACCGGGAGCGGGTCGAGCGCGACTACGCGACGTTCTGCGCGGCCTATGACGCCGGGGAAATGGCCGGTGTCCCTTAGCGCCGTACCAGCGTATGCCTTCGTGTTTCTTCGTGTCCTTCGTGGATGGGCGCCCGATTCCCTTAGTCGAGGTCGCGGCAGATCAGCATGAGGGGAGTGGCGCCCCGGCGCAGGAAGATCACCGTGCGCCGCTCGGGCCCGGCCAGCCGCAGGCGGGGGCGCAGCGCTTCCGGCTCCAGGGCGATGCCGCGCTTTTTGAGCTCGACCGTTCCGACCTGGAGCGCGCCCAGCCGCCGGTTGAGGGCCTTGAGGTTAAAGGGGTGGACCTCGTCGACCCGGAAGCCGCGGGCGAAGGGTGTGGCGACCGCCGCCGGCCCCGTCAGGTAGGCGAGCTGGGGATCGATCTGGGCCAGGCCCAGCAGGTGGGCCAGGGGCCGGACCAGGCCGGCGCGGATCACGGCGCCATCGGGCTCGTACAGGTAGGCCTGCGGCGGCGTCACCGGGCAGCGATCGGGGGCATCGGCATCGGTCAGCGTCGCGGCGGCCGGCAGCAGGCTCGCCCGGCGGCGTACACCCGGCGTCGCCAGGCCGCGCGTCCAGAGCACGGCCTCCTTGACCTCGCCCTGCAACGAGACAATCTCCACCTCGGCGACGCGGCCCGCATCCCCGGGGCCGGGCCCCAGGAGCGCGCCGTAGTCGACGCCGGGCGCGACCTTGACGGCCAGGTCGGTCGCCGCGTAGCCGGACAGGACGGTATCCAGCGGGGGATCGTAGTCGGCCGGGCGGAAGAGGCGCTGGCCCGCCGGGCCGCGCCGGCCGGGGTCGCAGAACGCGGCGTCATAGCCGCGCGGATCGAGGGGCAGGGCGCGTAAATCGGCGCAGAGATAGCGGGCGGCCCGGCCCTGCACGGCAAGATTGTGGCGGGCGAGGCGCAGGCGGGCCGGGTCGCGGTCGATCGCGACCAGGGTAGCGACCGTCGCCGCCAGGGCCACGCTATCCCCGCCGATGCCGCAGGTGAGATCGAGGGCGCGGCGCCCGGCGAACCGCGCCGCCCGGTGCTGCGCCACGGGGGCGGCACTCGCCTGTTGCAGCCCCGCCGCCGTAAAGAGCATCTGCGCGGCGGCGGGGAACTTGGCCGCGCCCCGCCGTCGCAGCCCCGCCTGCTCCAGCACGGCGCCGGCCAGGTCGCCCGGCAGCGCCCGCCGCAGGCCGCTCAGGTCGGCCAGCCGGCTCTGCTCAGTGAGCGGCAGGTGCGCGGCCGTGGCCAGCCAGCGCGCGCCCTCCGGCGACAGCAGGAAGTCGACGACGGCCGGGCTGAGGTCCGGCGGCGGGCTCAGCCCACCCGGTCCAGCGCGACGACCGGAATCTGGCGGGTGGTTTTCGTCTCGTACTCGCCGAATTGGGGGAATTGCTCCGCGTGCCGGCGGTAGAGCCGATCCCGCTCCTCCCCGGTCAGGACCACCGCGTTGGCCTCAAAGGTCTCGGTTCCCTGCTCCACCGTCACCCGCGGATTGGCGACCAGATTGTGATACCAGGCGGGGTGGGTGGGCGCCCCGGCTTTGGAGGCAAACACCAGCAAGCGGTTCCCGTCCGTGTTGTACATGACCGGGCTGGTGTGCCGGCGGCCGGTCTTGGCGCCGGTGGTGGTCAGCAACAGCAAGGGGGCGCCGGCCATCGGGCCGCCCACTTTGCCGCCGTTGGCGCGGAATTCGTCGATGACGGCCTTGTTCCAATCGTTCGGATTCGACATAAGATTCTCCTCTGCGATTTACGCCGCCTGCGACCCGCAGGTGGCAAGGGCGGTGCGCGGTCCTGGTCGCGCACTACAGTGTTATCTTAGTCGGCTGCGCGATCCGTGTCAAGCCGGCGGAGCACCCTAACCCCGCCAGGGCATCCGCCCTTTGGCCGATTGACACCGCCCTCCCGATTCCGTATAATACAGCCACAACCGCATATGCACAGACGTCGAGCAGGAGGAGTAGATCCCTGCGACCCTTTCAGAGAGCGGGCGCCACCGGCTGCAAGCCCCGCGGGGAGACAGCGATCGAACGTCGCCTGGGAGTTGGCCCGCCGAAGCACGGATCGTGAGTAGGCGGGTCCGGGGGCCGCCCGTTAGCGCGGATCGGAGCGTCACCGCGCCCGCGTTCGCGCGGCGGTGGCGGAACTAAGGTGGTACCACGAAGGGTTGGGTCCCTCTCGTCCTTATGCGGCGAGGGGGTTTTTTGTGTGGCGATGATCGGGTGATCCATATGCTTGACATAATGTACAACAGAACAAGAGCGAGGAAGATCGGCGGGGGCCCTGTGTCAGCCCCCGCACTGGTTGCTTGCGGCGGTGGGTTCGACTCGAACGCAACATCGACGATTAGCGCAAGGAGACCAGACGATGAAAGGCACAGCCGATTTCGATATCCAGGCCCTGTTGCAGCAGGGACGCGCCCCCGGCCCGCGCGGGCCGGAGACGCGTTATGCCTGGGATGACCTGGACGAGGGAGAAGAAACCGTGGCAGACTTACACGAGACGCCGCCGGCGCCGGCCGCCGCGCTAAGCTCGGGGACCGGCGGGGAGATGGCCAAGGCCTACGCCCATGAGGCCGTGGAGGCCCGTTGGTATGATTGGTGGGAGCGTCAGGGCTACTTCACGCCCGAGCGCGACCCGCAGAAAACCCCGTTCACGATCACCATGCCGCCCCCCAACGTGACCGGCGAACTCCACCTCGGCCACGCGCTGACGACGACGATCGAAGATATCATGATCCGCTGGAAGCGCATGCAGGGCTACGCCACACTCTGGCTGCCCGGCTTCGACCATGCCGGCATCGCCGGGCAGTATGTGGTGGAGAAGGAGCTGGCGCGCCGCGACCTGACCCGCCACGATATCGGCCGCGACCAGTTCCTGGAGCACGCCTGGACCTGGATGCGCAAGTACATCCCAATTATCAGCAGCCAGTTCCGCCGCCTGGGCGCCTCCTGTGACTGGACCCGGGCGCGCTTCACCATGGAGCCGGGTCCCGCGCGGGCCGTGCGCACGGTGTTCAAGCACCTCTACGATAAGCAGCTGATCTACCAGGGGGAGCGTATTATCAACTGGTGCCCCCGCTGCATGACGTCGCTATCCGACCTGGAAGTGGAGAACGAGGAGACCCCCGGCCACCTCTGGACGATCCGCTACCCCTTCGCGACCGGGGAGGGCGGCATTAGCGTGGCCACCACCCGGCCGGAAACGATGCTGGGCGACACCGCCGTGGCGGTGCATCCCGACGACCCGCGCTGGCAGCACCTGATCGGGCGCCAGGTGCAGCTGCCGCTCACCGGCCGCACCATCCCGATCATCGCCGATGCGGCCATCGAGCCGGGGTTTGGCACCGGCGCGGTGAAGATCACGCCGGGCCATGACCCGCTCGACTTCGAGATCGGCCAGCGGCACCAGCTGCCGGCGATCAACATCATGAATCCCGACTCGTCGCTCAACGCGAACGCGGGCGCCTACCAGGGTCTCCTGCCCCTGGCGGCCCGCGAGCGCATTTTGGAGCAGCTCGCCGCGGACGGGCTCTTGCTCAAGACCGAAGACCATCTGCACATGGTGCCCCATTGCGAGCGCTGCAACACGATCCTTGAGCCGCTGATCTCGAAACAGTGGTTCGTGGCCATCCAGCCGCTGGCCGCCCCGGCGATCGCCGCCGCCCAGCAGGGGCAGGTGACCTTCGTGCCCGATCGCTTCCAGAAAGTGTACATGCACTGGATGGAGAACATCCGCGATTGGAACATCAGCCGGCAGCTCTGGTGGGGCCACCGTATCCCGGTGTGGACCTGTGCCAACGGCCACCAGTTCGCCAGCGCGGCCGAGCCCGAGCAGGTGACCGCCTGCGCGATCTGCGGGACGCCGGAGATCCAGCAGGACCCGGATGTGCTCGACACCTGGTTCTCGTCCGGGCTCTGGCCG
>DATGEF010000480.1:0-5637 GCA_035310405.1 Chloroflexia bacterium
CCCCATACTGGAACTGTCGATGCCCCCGCCGGGCCCGACCGCCCAATGGGGCGCAGTCCAGCGGCGCGCCGGCGATACCCCGGCTTTTTAGAAGAGAAAGGATCGCCTTCTATGCAACCACTCACCCTGCCCCGTCCCGCCGGCGCGGCCGGCGACGCCGCGCCGCTGGTGCAAACGGAGCATCTCACGCGCGTCATTACGACCCGGGCCCACAAGACCGTCATCCTCGACGACGTGACGTTCTGCGTCCCGGTAGGGTGCCTGTTTGCCATCAACGGGCCGTCCGGTAGCGGCAAATCCACGCTCCTGAACCTGCTGACCGGCCTCGACCGGCCCACCCGCGGGCGCATCCTCTTCGCCGGGGCCGAGCTACCCGCGTTGAGCGAAGATGGTCTCGCCCGCTGGCGGGGTCGGCATGTCGGGATCATCTTCCAGTTCTTCCAATTGGTGCCCACGCTAACGGCGCTGGAGAATATCTTACTGGCCTTGGAACTGGGCAGCGGCGGCGGCCGCCCGCGCGCCGCCTGGCGGGCGCGGGCCCAGACTTGCCTGGAAACCGTGGGCGTGGGCGCGTTTGGCGCGCGGCTGCCCAGCGAACTGTCCGGCGGGCAGCAGCAGCGCGTCGCCATCGCCCGCGCCCTGGCGAACGATCCCCCCGTCCTCGTCGCCGACGAGCCGACCGGCAACCTGGACTCGCACACGGCGCACGCGGTCTTCGACACGTTGGCGGACCTCACCGCGCAGGGCAAGACGGTGATCTATGTCACCCACGATCCGGGGCTGGCCGCGCGGGCGGCGGCGCGCATCGATCTGCTCGACGGGCGGATCGTCGCCCAGCACGGTGCCGCGGCGGTCGTCACCGGCACCCCGGAGGCCCGGCGATGAGTGCGCGCCTACGCAAATCGCTGGCCGACGTGACGCGGCGCCCGGGCCGGACCCTGTTGGTGGTGTTGAGCATCTTCATTGGCGTCTTCGGTCTGACCGCCGTCAACGTCACTGAGGACACACTGGCGGCGGCCTTAGCCTTCAGCGTGGGCCACGCGGCGACGCAGCCCGATGTGGTGCTGGTTGTGGACCGGCTCGACCCGGCGGTGCTGCCGGCGCTGCGGGCGCTGGCCAATGTTAAAGTGGTGCAGTACCAGACCAGCTTCGACACCCTCTGGCACGTCGATCAGGCCCCCGGCTACGCGCCGATCAAAATCGTCAGCTACCCCGATCTTCAGCACGTCCCGCTGACGCCGTTTGAATTGACGAGCGGGCGCTTACCGGGCGTGGGTGAGATCGTCATGGAGTACGGTGATACGGCCATCCAGGCCCTCCACCTGGGCGATCTGATTACCGTGGACACAGCGCCGGGGACCATGCGGCTCCAGGTCGTGGGGCTGGCGCGCACCGCCGGCCTCGATCCGGCGTTTTCGGGCAAAGCCCAGGGCTACATGACCGCCGCCGGGATCGCCCAACTGCCCGCCTTCACCACGCCCGATCACCCGAACCAGCCTACGCGCCTCCAGTACATCGCCGTCAAGCTCGCCACGATCCGGCAAGCGGACGCCACGGCCGCCACCCTGCGGGCGACCCTCCAGGCCCACCAGGTGACGGTGCTGCTCACAGGCTTCCCCGACGTAGCGAACGGGCAGTTGCAGCAGATCGACGGCATCTTCCAGCTGCTGCTCATCCTGGTCGCGCTGGCGGTCCTGATCAGCGGCCTGCTTATCTTCAACACGGTGACGGCGATCATCGCCGAGCAGACGGCGATCATCGGCACGATGAAAGCGGCGGGCGGCACGCGTGGCGTCATCCTGCGCGGCTATCTGATCACCGTCAGCATCTATGGCTTGCTGGGGACCATCCCGGGCCTGGCGCTGGGGATCGGGGCGGGCTACCAACTCGCCGCGCTGCTGGCGGCGCGCATCCCCCTCGCGCTGGGACCCTTCACCCTCGCCCCGCCAATCATCCCGCTCGGTTTGGTCGTTGGCTGCGGTATCGCGCTGCTAGCCGCGCTGCTGCCACTATGGACGGGCACGCGCATCAGCGTGCGCGACGCGCTGACGGCCTATGGGGTCAGTACCGGGCCGGACCATGCCTGGTTGACGCGCCGGGGCGCGCACCTAACCTGGGTGCCGCAGACGGTCTGGCTGGGACTGCGCGGCCTCTTCCGCAAGCCGGGGCGGGCGGCGCTGCTCTTGCTGACGCTGACGCTGGCGGGGACGAGCTTCCTGGCGGTGCAGACGACCGCGACCGCGATCGACCACACCGTGCGCGCGGCCTATGCGCCCTTCGCCGCCGACGTCGAGGTCGACGTCGGGCCGCAGCTGAGCTTCCGCCAGATCCGCGACCAGTTGAGTGCGTTGCCGAACGTGGCGCGCCTGGAGCGTTACGGCGAGGCCGGGGCGGATACCGCCTGGGGCCACCTGGCCCTCTGGGGCTTCGAGCCGAGCACCCAACTTTACCACTACCAACTCACCGGTGGGCGCTGGTTGGCGGCGGGCGACACCCAGGCCATCCTGTTGAGCGACGACGCCGCGGCCCGGACGGGCTTGCGGGTGGGCGACACGTTGGACGTGACCAGCCCTAACGGGCGCACCGCCACCTGGACCGTGGTCGGCACGGTGCGGCAGCCCATTGACAGCCTGGGCGAGATCGGGACCGCCGTCTTGCCCATCGAGACCCTCTACCAGTTCGTAGGCGTGCCCGCCGCGTCGGTCGCCGACACGGCCCAGCGCCTGCTGATCCAGGCGCAGGACCGCGCGCCCGGCGCAGTGGACGCGCTCACCGTCCGCATCGGCGACCTGGCCCGGGCGGCAGTCACGAGCGGGACGGTCGCGCGGGGCGCCGGGATCGCCAACGTCTTCCTGCTGAACACCGAGGTAGCACGTTACCAGCACCAGTGGTCCGCGATCTACGCCCTGCTCTATGGTCTGGCGCTGCTGGTCGGCGCGGCGGCGGTGCTCGGCCTGGCGAACGCGCTGACGGCGGCCGTGCTGGAACGGCAACGCGAGATCGGCCTGCTGCGCGCGCTGGGGGCCAGCGGCTGGCGAGTGGCCCAGGTCTTCTGGATCGAGGGCCTGGCCCTGGGCGGCCTGGCCTGGGGGCTCGGCGTCCTCCTGGGCCTGCCACTCACCTATCTCTTCCTCGCCGTGTTCCGCCAACGCGTGGCCCCCGCCGCCCAGACGATTGATCTGGCCGCCTTTGGCGTGATGCTGGTCGCCATCCTGGGTATCGCCACGCTGGCGAGCCTCGCCCCCGCCCGGCGCGCCGCGCGCCTGCGCATCGCCGACCTCTTGCGTTATGAGTAGGGATCGGCCCGCCTGGTGTATACTGGGGACGAGGGATGCGCGCCGATGAATGAGGGACGAGGGACGATGATGATCAAGCGGCGCTGGCGGCCCAGCGGGTTGTACTGGCAGTTGATCGCCTCGTACTTTCTGGTCACGCTGGTCGCGGTCCTCATTTTGGAAGCGGCGACGGTGCTCCTGCCGCTGATTCAGGATTATCAGCAGTTCAGCACCGGCCCGGCCCTCGACCAACAATTGGAAACGCAGCAGGCGCCGCAGATCGTGCCTTACCTGCACCAGGGGTCCCCGGATCGCCAGGGGCTGGCCAATGGCGTGCTGATTCCGCTCCTCTACACCGTCGCCGGGTACGCGCCCAGCCCGCGCTCCCAGGCGGTGGTGCTGGACCGGGCCGCGCAGCCGCAGGCCGCCGTGTCCTGCACCTGGCCCGCGTGGCCCACCGTCGCCGCCGGCGCCTGTGGGGCGGCGACCCCGGCGCCCGCCGATCTCGGCCTCACCACCTTGCCGGTCCAGAAGAGCATTGATGGCGCGCTGGCCGGCGCGGCACGATCGACCCTCCCCCTCGGCTACCAGGGCGGCGGCTGGATCGTCGTCGTGCCGGTGCGGGACCCCACGGGGCCGGTGGTCGGGGCCCTCGTCACGATCATCTACGCTCCGGTGCGCCTCCAACGGCCCCTCACCGCCGACGGCGACAGCCTGGCGGCGCTGGGGGACTTCTTGCGCACGTTTCTGACCCGCGTGCAGCCCGCCGGGATGGTGTTTCTGCTGCTGGCGCTGGTGATCGGCACGCTCACCGGCGTCTGGATCTCGCGCACGCTGACGCGCCGCCTGCGCCAGATCACGCGGGCCGCCGACGCCTGGAGCCGGGGCGAGTTTGCGGTGGCCGTGCCGGACGCGACCCGCGACGAGCTGGGGCAACTGGCCCGCGATCTCAACCGCATGGCCGCCCAGATCCAGGCGTTGCTCGCCACGCGGCAGGAGCTGGCCGTGGTCGAGGAGCGCCACCGGCTGGCCCGCGAGTTGCACGATTCGGTCAAGCAGCAGGTCTTTGCCGGGGCGCTGCTGCTGCGCGCCGCCCGCCTGCTGGTGACCCGCGACCCGGCGACCGCCGTGCAGCACCTGACCGAGGCCGAGGCTCTGGCCGGCCAGGCGCAAGCGGAATTGGTGGGGTTGATCGCGGCGCTGCGGCCGGCGGCCCTGGCCGACAAAGGGCTGGGCGCCGTGCTCCAAGAGTATGTTGCCGAGTGGGCGCGGCGCATGGGGATCACGGCGGACGTGCGCGTCGCCGGGGAGCAGCCGACCCCCTTAGACGTCGAAGAGGCGCTTTTCCGCGTCGCTCAGGAAGCCCTCGCCAATGTCGCCCGGCACAGTGGCGCCCAGGCCGTGGAGGTGCGCCTGGCCTGGACCGGCGACGCGGTCTGCCTGACCGTGCAGGACGATGGGCCGGGCTTCGACCCGGTGCGCGCCTCCGGCCCGGGGCGGGGCCTGGAGAATATGCGCGAGCGCGTGGAGACGCTGGGCGGGCGGCTGACGGTGGCCAGCACGCCGGGGGGCACGCAGATCGGGGCGCGGGTGCCGTTCGCCCAGCCGCCCGCCCCCAACGGGCGAGGTACGGGATGAGCGAGCCGATTACCGTGCTGATCGTGGATGACCACGCGGTGGTGCGCCACGGCATCCGCGCCCTGCTGGAAGCGGAGGGCGATTTCCTCGTCGTGGGCGAGGCCGGGTCGGGCGGCGAAGCGGTGCTCCAGGCCGCCGATCTGGTGCCCGACGTGGTGCTGATGGATCTGGTGATGCCGGAGATGGACGGCGTGCAGGCCACGCGCCTGCTGAAGGAACGCAGTCCCGGCTCCCAGGTGATCGTGCTGACCTCGTATCACGAGGACGAGCACATCTTCCCGGCGATCCGTGCCGGGGCGCTCTCCTATCTGCTCAAAGGCGTGGGCCTGGGCGAGTTGACGGGGGCGGTGCGCAAGGCGGCGCGCGGGGAGGCGACGCTGCATCCCCACGTCGCCGCCCGGCTGGTCCAGGAGTTACACGGCGCCCCGGCGGACGGCGCCGCGCTGTACCGCGCCCTGAGTGAGCGCGAGCGGGAGGTGCTGCGGCTGATCGCCGAGGGATTGCCCAACGCGCAGATCGCCACGCGCCTGGTGATCAGCGAGCGCACGGTCAAGAGCCATGTCAACAACATCCTGAGCAAGCTCCAGGTGGCCGACCGCACCCAGGCGGCGATCTACGCCTGGCGGACCGGCCGGATGGAGCCGGGATGAGACCCGGTTACCGCGTGGCCTCGCGCTTTCGGGCCAGGCGCACAATCTCGTCGACCCCCTCCCACTCGCCGATC
>DATGEF010000481.1:0-7857 GCA_035310405.1 Chloroflexia bacterium
GCGGGGAGGGGAACGCAGGACCCGCGGCGGGCCGCGGTCACCCCGCCGCCCCGCCGGCCCGCCGTCTCTTCCCCTCCCCGCGCCGGGGAGGGGCGAGGGGAGAGGTTCGTTCCCGCGCCGCCATCTAGCCGGCCGCCACCGATGCAAAATCCTGCCGAGCACCCCAAACAGCCGCCCGGGTTGCGACACCCCCCGGTTTGTGCTATGCTACGGCCGATCACCCGGGCGGCGACCCCGCCGCTAGTCACCCGCCTACACAAAGGAGAGCCAAGACATGGACCCGAAAAAGACGGCGCTTGTGCTGATTGAGTATCAAAACGACTTCACTTCCGAAGGCGGCACGCTCCACGGGGCCGTCCAGCCCGTGATGGAGAGCACGCAGATGCTGCCGAATACGGTGGCAACCGTGCAGAAAGCCCGCGAACTGGGCGCCACGATCATCCACGCGCCGATTACCTTCACCGACGACTATCACGAGCTTACCTCGGAGCCGTACGGCATCCTCAAGGGCGTGGTCGACAGCAAATCCTTCCGCAAGGGCACCTGGGGCGCCGAGATCGTCGACGCGCTGACGCCGGCTGCGGCCGATATCGTGGTCGAGGGCAAGCGCGGCCTGGATGCGTTCGCCAGCACCAACCTCGATTTTATCCTGCGCAGCCGCGGCATCACCAACCTCGTCCTGGGCGGCTTCCTGACCAACTGCTGCGTCGAGTCGACGATGCGCAGCGGGTATGAGAAGGGCTTCAACGTGATCACGTTGAAGGATTGCACGGCGACCTTGAGCGAGGAAGAGCAACGCATGGCCGTCGAGAAGAACTACCCGATGTTCTCCCGCCCCATGGACCACGAAGAGTTCCTGGCGACCTTGAGCGGCCCGGAGCAGGAGGCGGCCTTGGGCACCGGTCGGGGGTACGCGTAGGGGTCGGGGGTCGGGGATCAGGGCGGAGCTTTGCGCATCCTGGCTGAGGTGATGCATCTGAAATTGCACCAGGCTGGGCCGCCAAGATGCTGCCAACACTGGACTGCTCCCGGCTCTGTATTAGGCGGTGGTTGGTGCCCAGAAACGTTCAGTTTCTGCTGCGCAGCCTAGTGCGGGATGCGCAAGATCCTGTGCGTAGTTCATCAGATCTTTGCTAAATACCGACAGGTCGCTGGAGCCGGTTCGCGTACCTCTACTCAGGAGCCGCGACAGGCCTACAGGATCATGCGCTGGATTGATCGCCGGCCGGGAGAGGGCGCGTCATGATTGGTGTTGGAACCCCGGCCGGTGGTTTTCATTCATCCCGCTGCCGTTGCCCAATCAGAGGCACACCCAGAGCACGCGGCGGGTTGGCCCTACTACCTCAACTTCTTGTGTTGGGCCTGACGTTGGCACTATTGGTAAGCTGCGGATCTGGATGCGAAGTTTGTCCCACGCCGGACATGGCGACCCCTGCTATGGAGACACCCGGGCCGCTGAGCCCCACGGAATACGCCTATAGCCAGCAGATCCATGATTATTACCGGCAGTTATTGAGTCTTGACCAGACCCTGGTGACCGAACGGAGCCAGCGGGACGCCAGTGGACGTTGGCCACCTGCTACAAGCAATACCCTGGCGCAGGTCCATGCGACATTGGCGATAGCCAGTGCGGTGCAGCCGCCCCCTCGTCTACGCGCTATTCATGAACATTGGCGCACCGCACTGCCGTACTACCAGCAAGCATTCGGTTTTTACGACCAGGCTTTCGGCAACCCTGGTACTGAGCTAAACCCGGCAACGTATACAGCTACAGAAGCCGCCCGCGACGAAATGAATGTGACGATTATTCTGCTGGAAGGATTCCAGGTCCGGCACCCGCCCCCGCCTGGGACGCAGGTGCCTCATTACCAGCCATAAGTACGTACCATCAAACAGTTAGGAATGAAGATGAAACGTTTATACATATTGCCCATCGTTTTGCTACCGTTGATCTTCACAGTGCTTACTTTGCGAGCTTCTGGGCAGCGCGATCCGGGCGGCACTACGCCTGTGCCCTCTGCTGTGTCGACCTCGAATAGTACCTCAACACTTCAATTGCGTAAAACAACGCTGGTCTTCGAGCCGAACGCTGGTCAAGTTGATTCACCTGCACTATACCTGGCCCATACCACGAATGGTGTGGTCCTCTTCGGATCTGCCGGGGTGGATTTTACCCTCTCCTCGCTAACTGAACCAGGCACTCCGGAGCCTGCGTTCACTCCGAGCGCCTCTTCACCGTCATCGTCTCAGCAATCCCCTTCCCGGGTCATCGCACAAGCGCTCGGCTGGCCGCGCCGTCCCCCGCAGCCGCTCTGGGCACCTCCTACTACGACACGGCAGCACTGGCTGGGCGCCAACCCTGGGCCGAGCATTGCGGCGGGCACCGCACTGCCCGGTAAGATCAGTTATTATCGCGGCCGGGACCCGACCAAGTGGCAAGTCGGGCTGACAACTTATGCCGCTATTACCTATCCCGATCTGTACCCGGGAATCACCCTGCGTTACACAGGCGTTGGCGATCGGCTACAGGCGCTTTACACTGTAGCCGCTGGCGCCGACCCAACTCGCGTCCGCTGGCTGTATGACGGGGTCCAGGAAATACATGTTGACCCCGCTGGTAACCTGCGGATTATTCTCCCTGCTCCGCCGATAGCGGCCGGCCGATCTGCCCAAGGTGGCGCGAATATGATCACGGTCGCCCCGGTAGTCTGGCAGCAAATCGTCGGGCAGCGAGTAACGATACCGGCCCGCTATCAGATAGCGTCCGACAAGAGTATAAGTATTATACTCGCCAGCTACAACCATAACCAGCCGCTGATGCTCGATACCAGCTTAATCGTTGCCATCGATCCTACCCTCACTATCAAAGAGTAGCCCCAGCTTGGTAGGTAAAGAAGTATCTGCTAAGCTCACGCCCAGCCGCCGAGGTTAACACCAGCGCGGACCCATTACCCAGCCGGGCGGGTGTCTGAAATTGTTCAGTTTCAGACGCGCCGCGGAGGGATGCGCAAAGTCCTGGAGGGATAGACATTGAGCGCAGCGACGCTCCCGGGGTGGGGGCGCCGCTGTTGCCGATCGGGATCAGGCAAATAGCTCGCGCACAGGCATCGTCCATCCGGGCACCACCATGCCCCCGTCTATGGTGTCGTTCTCGGCGAGCACGGTAAGCTCGGTTAGGGAGCGGTACACGGTCACCAGGTGCTTGCGCGGGTTGATAACCAGCACCATCTGCGTCCCAGCCTCCAGCCAGTCAAACACCTTCTCTTCCACATCCGTGTAAAGATCGCCCGGCGAGATCACTTCCACGGCCAGATCGGGGGCCCCCGGCCAGAAGCCATCCTCCATACGGATCGCCGCCGCCCGCTCACGGCCGATAAAGGCCACGTCGGGGGCCCGCACGGTATCCGGCTGCCGGCCGAGTAAAAACCCGGTTTCCGCCGCAAAGACGATACCCAGGTTATGCAGTTTCACATAGTGGAATAGCGGCCCGGCGAGATTCATTGCGATGCGGCCGTGGTTATGACCGGCGGGTGCCATTTTGCGCAATTCTCCTCTCACCAACTCGTAGCGTGCGCCATCATCCGGCATCCGCTCCAGGTCGGCGGCTGTGATCGTTTGCGTCTGTAGCGCCATGGGTGTCCCTCCCTAACCAATAGGCTGCTCCTTCGGTTTCGCGCCCGCGAGGTTAAGCGGGGCAGAGCGCGGCGACCCCGAGCTGCAGGAGGAGAATCGTCGCTAAGATGAGCAAGGCCACCAGGGCAAAAAGTTTCGTCCCGCGCAGGAGCCGCGGTCCATGCTGCCAGAGCCAGCCCAGGATGAGCCCGCCGCACAGCACCCCGAGTCCCAGACACGGCAGGAGCCCGGCGGCGATGATCAGCCCGCCGATCTGGCTGGACACCCCGGTGGCCCGGGCCACGCGGGCCGCGGGCGAACACGCCTGGAGCACCAGCCACAGCGCGGGAACGCTCAGGCTCACCAGCAGCAGACTCGCCACCCGCACCCCGCGCTCCGCGGTTTGGACCGTTGGCTTAATGCTGCTATGCATAGCTGTAGTATAGAGCGCGGCTCGCAGCAGGTCAATAGGGCAAGACCGCCGGCGGATCGAAAGCACCAACGGCGGCCCTTGGGGGGACCGCCGTTGATGCCAAGGAGCTCCGGTTAGCGTTGGCGATACCGGAGGAAGGGAGGAATATCGAGGTCGTCTTGTTGCTGCTGCGGCGCCGGTTGGGCCGGGCGCTGGGCCGGGCGCGGCGCCGATTGGGGCTGCGGTGCGGGCGCCATCGGGCGCGGCGCCTCTTGCTGCACCGGGCGGGGCGGCATCGAGTATTGCTGCGGCTGCTGGTATGGGTTCGGCTGCATCTGCGGGCGGACGACCTGTTGTGGCCGCGTCCGCACGCTGTCGAAGCCGGTCGCGATCAGCGTCAGCTTGACATCCTTGCCCATCTGCGGGTCGATGACGGCGCCGAAGATGATGTTCGCCTCCGGGTCCGCCGCCTGCTGGATGATCTCGGCCGCCTCGTAGACTTCGAGAATCCCCAGATCCTCGCCGCCCGTGATGTTGAACAGCACGCCCTTCGCGCCGTCGATGCTGATCTCAAGCAGCGGGCTCTCGATCGCCATGCGCGCGGCGTCGATGCAGCGGTTGTCGCCGGTGCCCCGGCCGATGGCCATCAGCGCCGAGCCGGCATCGCTCATGATCGATTTCACGTCGGCGAAGTCGAGGTTGATCATGCCGTGCTCGGTAATCAGGTCCGAGATACCCTGGATGCCCTGGCGGAGCACATCGTCCGCCATGCGGAAGGCTTCGAGCATCGACGTCTTTTTGTCGGCCACCTGCAGCAGGCGGTCGTTCGGGATCGTGATCAGCGTGTCGACGTGCTGCTTCAGGTTATTGTAGCCTTCCTCCGCGCTCTGGCGGCGGCGGCTGCCCTCGAAGGTGAAGGGCCGGGTCACGACGCCGACGGTCAGGGCGCCGGCTTCGCGGGCGATCTGGGCGATCACCGGGGCCGCCCCGGTGCCGGTCCCGCCGCCCAGGCCGGCGGTGATGAAGACCATGTCGGCGCCCCGCAGCACGTCGAACAGCTCATCGCTGCTCTCCTCGGCCGCTTTCGCGCCCACGGTCGGGTTGCCGCCCGAGCCCAGCCCCTTGGTCAGCTTGTCGCCGATGCGGATGCGGGTCGGCGCATCGGCGTGCAGCAGGGCCTGGGCGTCGGTGTTGACGGTGATAAACTCCACCCCCTTGACGTCGGCGCGGATCATGCGGTTGACCGCATTGCTGCCGCCGCCGCCCACCCCGATGACCTTGATCTGGGCAAAATTCTCGACATCGCCGGCCGGGCTGTAGGTAGGCATCGGGGCCTGGCCCATGGGCGGCGGTTGCTGGTTCCTGCGATCAAACATCGTCTAGCTCCTTCTACATATACAACGGGCCCTACGGCAAAAACTCGCGCAAAAAGCCCCGAATCCGACCATACAACTCATTGCCGCCAGGACGCGGGTGCGCCGCCGACAGCGGATGGGAAGAAGAGTGCCCGCTCGCGCCGGAATGGCGTGTGGCCCAGAGGGCCAGCCCGACGCTGGTAGCATACGCGGGGTTGTCGAGCGTATCGGTCAACCCCGTCATTCCCTGGGGCACGCTGACGCGTACCGGCATCTGGAGCACCCGCGCCGCCATCTCGGTGATCCCCGGCAGGCGCGCGGCCCCGCCCGTGAGCACGATCCCGGCCGGCAACAGGCCCTCGTAGCCGCTGCGCTTGATCTCGGCGGCCACCAGCTCACAGATCTGGACCACCCGGGCCTCCAGAATCCGCGTAACCAGGTTGCGCGAGATACGCACAGTGCGCCCGGCCTCAAACGTCTCGACCTCGATTAACGTGTCGTCGTCCGGCTCCACCTCTGGGGCGACGTCGTCCAGAATCCGCAACAGCTCGGTTTGCACCGGCTGGCCGACCGCATGGGGCGGCGCCCACTCGGCGGGGGCGCGCTCCGACCCGGGCAGGGGCAGGGTCGGCGGCACGGCATGGTGCCCGTTCCCGTAGAGATCGCGCACCGTCGGCGGAGGCGCGACGATGCCCTGGCTCAGCTTGAGGTGCTCGGCGGCGTCAAAGGGCACCTTGAGCACGATACTCAAATCGTTCGTCAGGTGATTGCCCCCCACCGGTAGCACGACGGTGTGCCAGATGCTGCCCTCGATGAAGATGGCGATGTCGGTCGTCCCGCCGCCGATATCGACCAGCACGACGCCCAGGCTCTTCTCCGGTTCCGTCAGCACGGCTTCCGCCGACGCGAGCGGCTGGAGCACCAGGTCGTCGACCTCGATGCCCGTCCGCTGCACACAGCGCACCAGGTTCTGCAAGGCCGTCACCGCCCCGGTCACGATATGGGTCTCCACTTCGAGCCGGAAGCCAGCCATGCCTACCGGGTCGCGCACGCCTTCGTGCCCGTCGACCACATAACAGCGGGGGATGACATGCAAGACCTCGCGCTGCTGGGGGATGGCGATCGCCCGGGCGGCGTCGACCGCCCGGGTCACGTCCTCCCCGGTGATCACGCGGTCGGTCCGCGAGACGGCCACGACCCCGCGGCTGTTGAGCGAGGCAATATGGTTGCCGGCCACGCCGACGAAGGCCGAGCCGATCTTGCAGCCCGACAGTCGCTCCGCCCGCTCGATCGACAGCGCGATCGAGCGCACGGTCTCCGGGATGTCCACCACCATACCCTTGCTCAGGCCCGCGGACGGCGCAATCCCGGCGCCGAGCACGTTGACCTCGCGCCCGCGCCCCACTTCGCCGACGACGGTGCAGATCTTGGTGGTGCCGACGTCAAGGCCGACAATAATCCGTTCCTGGTTTTTAGGCATTGCTCGCTGCTCCCCTCCGGGCGAGGATCCGGCACCCCTGGCGACGAGCCGATCGCGGCTCGGACCAACCGCCAGGGGCCCCCCGTCCTCGAACAGAGTAGCCATATCTCCCAGGGTGCGATATGTATATCATAGCGTATCATACCATACCCTGGGCGAAAATGCTATAGGTTTCTCGTGGCCTATAAGAAATGGCGCCGGATGCCGGCCACATTATTGAACATCCGCACGCCGAAGGCGACCACCGCGGCCAGGCTCAGGTCCACGCCCAGGCGGTCGCCCAGAAACGTCAGCGCCACCGCCAACACCACGTTCGACAGCAAGCCGCTGATGAACACTTTATTCGCGTAGGCCTGGCCCAGCTCGGCCCGCACGGCCCCCAGCACGGCATCCAGCGCCGCCAGGATGCCCACCGCCGTGTACCGCGCATACTCCTGCGGCACAGTGAAGCTGAATTGCAGGCCAATCACCAGCCCAATCACCAATGCCAGCACCGGCATCCACATGGTTAGGTGCGCTCCCTATCGAATAACGGACACGCGGTCCGGCGCGCGGACGTCGAGCAGATGCCAGGATGTGTGCTCGTCGGCCAGCTGCTTGACCAGGGCCGCCGTCACCCGGATCTTGGTTTCGAGATCAGCGCCGTCGCCGAAGCGCACCCGGCCGCCGGTATCGGTCACCACGGTGACGCCGCCGGCCACCTGGTAGTCCATCTGGCTGATGCGCAAGCCGCTCGCGCCCGGCAGCCGCATATAGAGCCGCTGGGCGACGTCGATCACGTCCTGGCGCTCCAGCGGCGCGCCCAGGTGCAGGGTGCCGGGCGGCGTGTCCCGGTCATAGACCACGACATAGCCTTGCAGCGTCGTCGCCTGGCTGACAATGATCCCGTCATCGCTGATCAGGTAGGGCGTGTTGTCGATCAGCACCCAGACCACATTCGGCCGGCGCTCGCTGACCCGGATCGTCACCTGCCCCGGCAGGGCGGTCTCGACGCTGGC
>DATGEF010000482.1:0-12681 GCA_035310405.1 Chloroflexia bacterium
TCATCGGCGCCTTGATCATGGTCCATGGCGACGACCAGGGCCTCATCCTGCCGCCGAAGGTCGCCCCGTTCCAGGTCGTCTTCGTGCCGATCTGGCGCAAAGAGCAGGAGAAGGACGACGTCTTCGCTACTATTCGCCGCCTGGAGAGCGCCTTACTGCAGGCCGGCGTGCGGGTGAAGGTCGATTGGAGCGAGCACACCACGCCGGGCTTTAAGTTCAACGAATGGGAGCTGCGCGGCGTGCCGCTGCGCATCGAGGTGGGCCCGCGCGATGTGAAAGAGGGCAAGGCGGTCCTGGTCCGCCGCGACACGCGGGCCAAAGAGTTCGTCGCGCAAGACGCCCTGGTGCTCCGCGTCCAGGAGTTGCTGGCGGCGATCCAGCAGGACCTCTACGATCGCGCGCTGCGCTTCCGGGCCGCGCGCACCCATTGGGTGACCAGCTACGACGAATTCAAGCGCCTGATCGAGGACCGGGGCTTCCTCGAAGCCTGGTGGTGTGGCGAGGCCGCCTGCGAGGCCCAGGTGAAGAACGAGACGAAGGCCACCGCGCGCTGCATCCCGCTGGCGCAGGAGAAGCACCCCGGCCCCGGCACCTGCCTGGTCTGCGGCCAACCCGCCGCGCAGTGGGTGATTTTCGCGCGGGCCTATTAGCAGTTAATGCCGTGATCCTCGATCGCTTACGCGGCGTGCCGCATGTGGGGCAAGCCGACATCGCCGCCGGGTTACAGGCCCTCGGGCTGCAGGCGGGCGACCACGTCGTCGTGCATACGGCCCTCTCCAGCTTCGGCCGGGTGGAGGGCGGGCCCCAGGCGCTGATCGCCGCGCTGCTGGAGGTCGTCGGGCCGGGGGGCACGATCATGATGCCCACGATGACCTGGCGGGGCTGCTACCTGCGCGCGCCGGATGGCCCGATCCCCGCCGGGGTGATCGCCTATCACCCGGCGACGACACCCTGTGATGCGGACATGGGGCGGGTGCCGCCGGCCTTGCTCCGCTGGCCGGGGGTCCGGCGCAGCCCCCATCCGTTGATGTCCGTCGCGGCCGTGGGCAGGTTGGCCGCCACCCTGACGGATGCGCACCCGATCGCCGATCCGTTGCGGCCCTACCGCACACTGGCGGCACATGGGGGCCGGGTGTTACTGCTGGGGGTGGACCATACCCGTAATACGACCATCCATGCCGCCGAGTTTCTGGCCGAGTTACCCCATATCAGCGGCCCAGGCTATGCCTTGCTGCGCGATCCGGCGGCCCCCGGCGGGAGCCGCGTGCTGACCATCCCCCGTGAGCCGGATTGCAGCCTCGGCTTCGAGCTGCTCAACGACCGGCTGCCCCGCCGCGCGCAACAGATCGGCGGCGCGATTGCCTGGCTGCTGGAGGGCCAGGCGACGATCGATGCGGTGCTGGCCCTCTTGCGCCAGGACCCGGGCGCGCTGCTATGTGATCACCCCGCCTGCCGCACCTGCACCCGTGGCCGCCGGCTCTATCGATCGGATCGGGCCGCCGATCCCCGCGCCCGGACCGCGGACCCGCATGCGTAATGCGGCGCTGCCGCTGCTGGGCCTGCTCGGCCTGGCCGTGTTGCTGGCCCAGGTGTTGCCCCGCTGGCCCGCGCCGGCGCCCGCCGCGCCCCCGCCGACCCCGCCCCCCGCGGTCATCCAGACCGCCAACCCCAAAATCGGCGTGCATACGCGCCTGACCGACGAAGCCGACCCGGAGAAGATCCGCCAGACTTTCCAGCTGGTCCGCGCCATGGGCGCCCCCTGGGTGACCGAGTATTTTCCCTGGAGCTATATCCAGCCCAGCGATGCCGCACACTTCGATTGGCAGCATGCCGACCTGGTCGTCGACGCGGCGGCCGGCGCCGGGCTGACGCTGATCGCGCGCTTCGACGGCACGCCCGCCTGGGCGCGCCCCAAAAATACGACCTGGAAGTATCTCGATCCCGATCACTATGCCGATTTCGCCGCCTTTGTCGGCGCCTTTGCCGCCCGCTACCACGGCCGGGTGCGCTACCTGGTGATCTGGAACGAGCCCAATCTCAGCGCCGAATGGGGCAGCCGGCCGCCCGACCCGGCCGCGTACACCGCCTTGCTGCGCCAGAGCTACCGGGCGGCCAAGGCCGCCGACCCGGCCTGTATCGTGCTCCTGGCCGGCCTGGCGCCGACCCTGGAGCCGCCCGGGAGCGCCCAGGGCCTGCGCGATACGCTGTTTTTGGAGGGGGTCTATGCGGCCGGAGGCCGGGATGCCTTTGATGGCCTGGCGGTCCATGCCTATGGCTTCCAGGACCCGCCGGACGCCCCGGCCGGCGCCGACCGCCTGAACTTTGCCCGGACCACGATCCTGCATGATCTGCTCGTCCGCCACGGCGACGCCGGCAAGCCCGTGCTGGTGACCGAGGGCGGCTGGAATGACAGCCCCCGCTGGCTCCTGGCCGTCCATCCCTACCAGCGGATCGCTTATACCCTGGCCGCGTATGAGCAAGCCCGCCGGGATTGGCCCTGGTGCCAGGCTGTCACCCTCTGGGCTTTCCGGTATCCCCGGCCGGCCTACACCTACTTCGATAATTATACCTTTGTGACCCCGGACTTCGCCCCCAAGCCGCTCTATTATGAAGTCCAGCGCTACGCCCAAGGAGGCCTGATCGATGCCACCCCCCCGCCCCCCTGACGCGGCCCCGGGCGAATCGGAGCTGCGCCAGGCCTTGGTCGACAAGCTGAAAGCCGATGGCGTGATCCGCACGCCCACCGTCGAGGCCGCCTTCCGGGCGGTCCCGCGCCATCTCTTTGTGCCGGACGTGCCGCTGGCGGATGCTTATCGTGATCAGTCGATCGCCACCAAGCGGGTGGACGGGGTCGCCATCAGCTCCTGCTCGCAGCCGGCGATGATGGCGATTATGCTGGAGCAGCTGGGCGTGGAGCCGGGGCAGCGCGTGCTGGAGATCGGGGCCGGCACCGGCTATAACGCGGCCCTGCTGGCCCAGCTGGTCGGCGACACCGGCCAGGTGGTTACGCTCGATATCGACGAGGACCTGGTCGCCGCCGCCCGGGCGCACCTGGCGGCGGCGGGGTGCGATCGCGTCGCGGTGTACTGCGGCGATGGCGCGGCCGGGCACGCCCCGGGCGCGCCCTATGATCGCATTATCCTGACCGTGGGCGCCCCGGATATTGCGCCGGCCTGGTGGCAGCAGCTGGCGCCGGCCGGCCGGCTGGTGCTGCCGTTAGCCATCGGGCTGGCCCAGAAATCGGTGGCCTTTGTGCCGGTGGGCGATCATCTGCAGAGCCGCTCGCTCGTCGACTGTGGCTTTATCATGTTGCGGGGCACGCTGGGACACGCCGTCACCACCGTGCCCCTGGCCGCCGAGCCCGGCCTGCTGCTGACCATCGCCGGCCACCCGGCGGTCGACGCCGCGGCCATTTACGGCCGGCTGACCGGCCCGGCCGCCGACCTGGTGAGTGGCGTCCGGCTGACCGTGTCCGAGTACTGGGCCGGCCTGGGTCTCTGGCTGACGCTCCATCATCCGGCGGTCTGTAGCCTGCACGCGGAGGGCGCCTGGGCGGATCGCCCCCTGGCGGCCGATTTCCTGGGCCGCCACGGATCATTCCGCTACACCCAGGGCCTGCTCGCCGCGCAGCAGATCTGCCTGCTTGTCCGGGCGGCGCCGGCGCCCCTCCCGGCGGATGCCGCCGGCGACTCGCCGGCCTTTGATCTGGCCATCCGCTGCTTCGGCGCCGACGACCACCTGCGGCAGCAGCTGATCGGGCTGATCCAGGGCTGGGACGCCGCCGGCCGGCCAGGGAGCCGGGGCCTGTATATCAAAGCGTATCCGCACCCGGCCGTGGCCCCTCCGGCGCCGGGGGAGATCACGATCCCGGCGCGCTCGGTGCATCTCGTGCTGGGCTGGGAGCCGGCGCCGGGGCGCCCCCCCGCGGCCGAGTGACCCCCGATCGGCCGGGGCGCCGCCCCCCCCGCCTGGCCCGCCTCCTGCTCGACCTGGGCCTGCTGCTGGCCGTCGGCGCCGTCGCGGCGGCGATCGGGGCCGGGACGCGCCCGCTCCCCGACCCCGCCTGGGACCGGGTGACGACCACCGGCGTGCTGCGCATCGGCACCGACGCAACCTATCCGCCCTTTGAGACGATCCAGAATGGCCACTTCACGGGCTATGACGTCGCCCTCGGCCAGGCGGTGGCCGGCCGCCTGCACGCGCGGGCGGAGTTTGTCGCCCTGGCCCTGGACGGCCAGTATGACGCCTTGCTGGCCGGCCACGTCGACCTGCTGATCTCGGCGTTACCCTTCATCTACGAGCGACAACAGGAAGTCCGCTACTCGCAGCCCTACTACCAGGCCGGCCCGTTCCTGGTCGTGCGCCGGGGCGAGGGGCGCATCGCCGGCCCGTCCGACCTGGCCGGCCGGCGGGTGGCCGTCGAGCTGGGCTCCGATGCCGATATGGCGGCACGCCGTTTGCAAAATACTCGGGTACCGGGTATGGTGCTGGCCGCGACGTATCGCAGCCCGGCCGAGGCCCTGGCGGCCTTGGCGCACGGCCAGGTGGATGCCGCCGTGGGTGATCGGCTCGGGCTGGCCGAGTCACCGGATCATGCGACGCTGCAGGTTTTGGGGCCGCCGTTGGCCGACGAGCCCTATGTCGCCGTGGTGAAGATCGACAGCCCGCGCCTGGCCGCCGCGGTCGACGGCACGATTACGGACCTGCGGGCGTCAGGCGCCCTGGCGCGGATGTTCGGCGATCCGTAGGAGGACGACTTGAACCTGGGCGCGCGCTGGTATCCCCCCATTGAGCGGATTTTGCTGGCCCGCGGCACCCGCGGCATGGACCGCCTGGCCCGCTATCTGCCGCCGGACTACTGCGCCCGCGCCGCCCAGGCCACCTGGCAGGCGCGCCCCCGGGTGCTGCTGACCACCGGCTTCTACGTGGCCGGGCATCCCGAGACCGATGGCCCGCCGGGGGCCTTTTTCCTGGCCCGCGGGCTGGCGCGATCCGGCGCCCAGGTGGGCTTCGTCGCGGAAAGCGACACCCTCACCCTCTTGCGCGCCCTCACCGCCGCCATGTGGCCAGCCGGCACGGCGCCCCCCGAGTTGATCACGTTTCCGATCGCCGAGGCGGAGTCGAGCCGGGCCTTTGCCGTCGACCTCTATACCGACTGGCGCCCGACCCTGGTAGTCGCGATCGAGCGCTGTGGCCGGACGGCGACGGGCCGCTATCTAAATATGCACTCAGTCGATATCAGCGCCTACACGGCGCAGCTGGATGACCTGCTGGCCGCACCCGGCGCCGTGACGGTCGGTATCGGGGACGGCGGCAACGAAATCGGCATGGGTCGGCTCGCGCCCGTCATCCAGGCTGAGTTGGGCCGCGCCGCCCCCTGTGTCACCCCGGCCGACTACCTGGTCGTGGCGGCCGTTTCCAACTGGGGCGCCTTCGGCCTGCTGGCCTATTTGAGCACCCTGGCGGGCCATGATCTGCTGCCCGGCAACGACGAGTCGGTGGCCGCCCTGCGGCTGCTGGCCGACCTGGGCGCGATCCACAGCCTGTCCCGCCGGGCCGAAGCCGGCGTGGACGGCTTCGCGCCCGAGGTGGAAGCCGCAGTCCTCGACGAGTTACGGGCGGCGGGCGCCGTCTTGGACTGAGCACCCACTGAGCAGTTTTTGGCCTGGTATTGTAAACCAGTCTAAGGCCGCATACTCTGCTATTATCGTTGCTTATCGGCTGTTGTGCGCCAGTTCGTGATTATCCCACGGCGCAACACTAGACCCCTGTAGGTGGGGAGTGAGGCGGGCTGGGTCCGCGTTCGCGGACCCGAAAGCCTGCACCCTATCCTGCTCCCGGCCTGGCAGTGACACACCGAGATCGCGCGCAAGCCGTGCGCCGATTGGCCGTAGCGGTCGCGTCGGCCTGCGCGGGCGGCGGCTGGCCCAGCACGGCGCAGAGGTCGAGGAAGGGTTCCTGAGCCGGGCTTTTCTCGCTGCGCGTGCTGGCCTGCCAGCGGGCGATGAAGTCGGGGAGCGTCAGGGCCATGCGGTGCCGATCCTCCTAGTAAGGGTTCCACTTCCGGCTATTATAACCAACTATCATACATCGGGTGGTCCAAACGACGGGGCATTGGGAGAGGTGAGTATCAGCAGGATCTTGCGCTTCCCGCACAAGGCGAAGCAACTGAATATAGACTCTCCCAAGCATGGCGGCAGTCGAATGAGCAGCAGAACGATGGGCTACCCATCGTTCATGTCCGTTGTGTGCCTAGATTAGTCCATGTTCAGTTGCGTTCCCTACTCAAGGATGTGCAAAGTCCTAGAGCAACACTCTACATTATTATTGCGAAATTATCCGTCTCTACAAAATCCCTGCTTGAGTAATAGATTCGTAGTTTCATAAGCCATGAGTAGCCACCAATTTGTGAGCTTGTAGGAACAAGGACAAGATCAAATGCTGCGGCATCACCTGATTCTATCTTTATATTTGGAATCATGGAAATAGTAGTGCTGCCAACTTGTGGTTTTAACTCCATTCGATATCTCCCTAGAGAAACTAAGGAGTGGGACTCACCAATGCTGGCTAATGGCATTACATTCAATACTACAGCTTCTAGAGATCTGAGAACTATATGGTTGGCTGTATTATTGCTGATAGAGACATAAAAATCCGGATAGTTAGGCGTACTTGGATTCGGACTTCTAAGACGCTCGAAGAACATCTTATGAGACGAACGTTTTGAAAATGACCTATGATTTCTGGTTCTTTCCAAGAGACTGCAATACTCTTCTGCTTCTTCATGAGAGGAGAACGATTTCCCATACTTTTTAACAAGGTTCCCACCTTGGTACACTACAGCCCCTGTATCTTCTTCGGGCCAAAATGGTTTGCTGGGGTCAAAAAGGTACTCTTTGTAATCGCATTCCGAGAAATTTATGATAAAAGATTCGAGTGTTACAGATGTTGAGTGTTTGCGTCTAGGGTTGGACACTTTCAGGTTTTGACTATAGACACCTAATGTGGGTGGGGGGGCGGGTAGAGCTTGAAGATCTATATTCTCTGGATTAGCATTTCTAGCGGCAGTAAGAAGAGTAGCAAGCCGAGAATGGCTGGTCGCCCAGGTTATCAAATCCCAAGCCATTATAGCCAAGTCGCCTGGCCGCGCGATCACATGCAGGTTCTCCCCCAACCCAAAGCCTACCAGCATCTCCAATTTCCCAGGATCGGGGAATGCTTGTAGTAGAACAGTATGGAACTGTTGTTGCCAAGCGGACAAAGACTTGGAAGCCGGATTATTTGGACTTGGGGACATAAGTGGCCTTTCAATGTTGCACAGATAGCTAAACAGGATCTTGAGCTTCCCGCCGGAGGCAAAGCAGCAGAACATAGACAGTTTCACGCACAGCCGGCGCGGCTGCGGGAGCAAGCAGAGAGGTCCGGCAGTACCGGCCGGCGCCAACGTGCCGGAATCCGTCCATCTTCAAATGCGTCTGGTCAGGCAGGAAGCTCAAGATCCTGATTAGCAGCCTCAGTTATTCAAATGCGAGGGCAGTACGCAGGACTTCCCTCAATTGGGCGCGGTGTAAGAACAGAACGTTACCCGTATCTAATGTGTTTTTTTCTACGTGGCGCAAGAAGCCAAAATACCGACCCAAGCTAACCAGTAGTGGAATATCCACCCGCGTCGAAGAATCGGCCCGGCGGTATTGTCTAGCTGCCACCTGCAAGGGCATATCAACGGAAAGTGGTAGATTATCATACCAGGCTACTATAATTGCTATACGTCCTAGTGCGCTAGCGTTTAGGATGCCTCCTAGAACGTGTTTAGTCGAAGTGGTTTTCTCAATTTCAATCGCCAAGAAGCAGCGAGCATTAGGATTGGTTGCGAGCAGACGCTGATAAATTATCTCAATTATACTGGAGTCTGGCGTGAGATCGAGCAGATCTATTTGATACGAGTTAAGAATATGATAGTAAATGAGTGCGTTTACGAAACGTCGTGATCTTTCCATTAGGAAATCGTATTCATCAATATATTGGCAGTTAATGGCATAGGGTCCAACGGCCACATCTAGCCGAGGGGTATACATCCACCCATCAAAATCAGCTCGCCATTCATCCTTGACCTCTTGTGCGGGATAGAGGTGTTGCAACAACTCTCGGATTTCTCGCTGATACCATCTAACTTCATCTGCTACCACAGTAGTGTCTCCCCGTTCATCCCTACCACCGCAGCTCTTCAGAGCAACTTGGTCACGATGGAGCAGGCGCCTATCTGTACGTGGAACCACTCAATCAATTCAATATGTAGTAATCGGGGAAGTGGATAACCCACAAAATGGATCCTAGCATGATATAGGCACATGCTAAGTTATGAGTGGCTGCCCCATTATAAATCATAAGCTCATAGAAAACAATATTAGAGGTCGTATACTCCCCATAGTAAACCAGGCTTAGGCGTGATTCTATCAGCTTGGTCGAAAAACCGATTTTCATAAAACCCTCCGGTAGAAACTCACCAATGAATAGCCAGCTAACGATTGCACCATTCGTCTACTAGCTGATTGACAGAAGCCGTATATTTGACCGGATCGTTATTGTCCCCCCACGGAGCATACCGTGGCAGAATCATATCTGGCGTTAGCAGCCTCCATTGATCCATGTACAACTCCCGAATTAGCTCGTACCAGTCCTCTACTCCCGCCGCCCAGCTACTGTAAGCCTGGTAGCCATCCAAGCAGCGATACCCCGGCGTGCAGCGAATGTTGCCGATACTGTGCGTAGTTCGCGCCACCCCTTGCGTCCCGGCCTGGCTCTCCACGATGAAAAAAGCCAACGGGTAGGCAGGATCGATGCCGTATCTCAGGCCCAGGTCGTAGAACGTGGTCCCCAGCCCGGCTGCCGGCGAACCGTATTCCGCCAGCACCGCATCGATCCGCGCCGCGCTGATACTTGGCGGGCGGTCGAGCCGGTGGTCCGCCGTGGGGGGAGCCACGGCGGGCCGATCCGTAGCCGGGGTGGGGGAGGCAGCCAGCGCCGGAGCGGCCAGCGACAGGCCCACTCCCTCGCCTGGGGACCCAGCCACCCGCCAGCCGGTCGCAGACGGGGGAGCCGGCCACAGGGCCCCGGCCAGCACCAGCAGCCCCAGGCCTGCCCCGCCCAACGCGCGCCAGTTGACAGCCCGCATCAGCGACTTGCTCCCGGCAGCACCAGCCGCCGCTGTTCCTCGGCCGTCGGCGGGCGCAGCGCGACCTTGCCGGTGTCGAACAGGTAGACCATGATCGGGCCATCGCCGGGCGTAACCAGCAAATCGGGATGGCCGTCGCGGTCCACATCCGCGATCGTCAGGTGCAACGGCAGCTTGCCCTCCGGGTCCATGTCGGTCAGCGGGATCTCCACAATGCTCGCCTGCTTGGCTTGGCCCGCCGGCAGCAGCCAGATGTGGCCGATGCCGTGATCGTTCGTCGCCGTAATCAGCGAGGGTGAAGTTGAGGTTTCACCAGGCAACCCGAACAACACGCTGAGATGTGTTGTGCGGACCTCGCCGTATTGCCAGGTGGTCAGCGGATCGGCCAGCGCCCCGGCCAGAGCCAGCACCAGCCGCAGGCCCCCGGCCGCCACGGCCATGCCGCCCAACAGGTACAGCCACCAGTAGCGCCGCGCCCCCGGCAGGCGTAGCGAGCCGGATCGCGCCGGGGATAAGGGGCTGGTGAGCGGCCGCGACAGCCGCACGCCATTGGCCCGTAGCAGATCGACCACCCGTGCCGCCAGCCTGGCAGTGGGTTCGCCGGCGGCCGGGATAGCTCCAGGCGGAGGGTAGTCGCGCGCCTGCGGCGGCGGGGCGGGGCTGGGCGGGCGGCGGCTGGGAGGGATCGGCCCGGCCGGGCTATAAAGGTGACTTCCGGCCGGTAACGTACCAGGGGCCGGATAATCCAGCCCCGGCGGGGGCGGGGCTGGGCCCGAAGATCCAGACATAAGAGAGGCTCCTTTCACAGTGTAGGGTCGGGTAAGCGCACGGTCGTCTGGTCGCCAGAAGTGCGGCGCATCGCCAGGCACCCCGCCAGACGCAGCGCCCAGGCGTTGATCAAGGCGGCGGGCAGGTAGCAATCCCAGGCGGTCGACCGCTCCCAGCGCACGGCGAGCAACTGGTCGGCAGCCAGCAGCAGCCGGTGGGCGACGGCGATCCGCACGGCGGCCACCAGGATGTGCCCGGCCGGCGCGGTGTAGATCGGCTCCGTGGCCGTCCAGCCCTCCGGCGCGGCGCGATCGGCAATGCAGATTTGCGCGATGTACGGCTGCCCGCCCTGGCTCACACCCAGGCTGGCCGGGTTCGCCGGTTGCGCGTCACCCGGCGCGGGTAGCCGCAGGCCCCCGGTGGTGCCCCGCGCATTCAGTGTCTGCGTGACGAGCGCCGCCGGCGGGGGGAAGGCAAAGGGCACGGACCCCGCAGCCGCAGGGGCGCGGTACAGCGCCCGGCTGGGCGGGGGAGCGGCGCGGGCGGTGAGGGCGGCGGCGAGCGCCTGGAGTTCGGCATACGCAGCGATCACCACCTGGCCGTTCCAGAGTTGCAGCCGCACCAGGCGGGCCGCATCAGGCGCCGCCGCGGTGTGCTCCCACAGATACCCCGCTAAGCGGGCGAACTGCTCTGGGGTGCCGGTGATGGTTTGCCCTGGCCGGATCGGGATGGACAGCATGGGGGCCTCCTTACGGTGCGGGTGTGGGTGTGCCAATCGTAGCCGAGCGGGCGAAGATGCTGTCGGACCAATCGTTGCCCCAGTGGCCTTTGCCACCGACAGGGGTCAAAACAGCGGTGGGCCGGGGCGGTGGCAAGGGCGGCGGCGGGGCCGGCGCGCGGGGGCGGGGGCGGGCGACCGGCGCGGCAGCGCGCCCCGGCGTGACCGTCGGCGGCACCAGTATGGGCATAACCGGGGGCGGGGCAGAGGGGAGCGGCGGCTGGGTAGGCGTGGCCGAGGGTCGGGCGGGGGCCGTGAACGGCGGGATCAGCGGCGGCGGCACCGGCGGAGCGGTGGCTGTCGGCGGCCCCCCCGCGCCGTAGACCGCGCCCGGCCCCCACGTCGGGTCGGCAGCAGGACCGCCCGCCGGTGGGTGGCCGCCATGGGCGATCCCCCACAGGGCCAGCAACCCCAGGCCCCCGGCCAGCGCGAGCCAGCGGCCCGGATGCGTAGTGGGGGGGTGCGCCGCCCAAGGGGGCGGCGTGAGCGTATCCGGCGGGAACGGCGGCTGCTCCAGGCCCGGCGGGATACCGGGCGCGAGCGTTCGCAACAGATGCAGGATTTCGGCATCGGTGAGCGTGCAAGTATCAGTACCTGTGGTCATCGAGGTATCTCCCAAGCAGCAAAAAGGCACGCCACCCCGGATAAGACGGGGCACCGTGCCTGCAATACCGGGCGCGCGCTTTGCACACTTGCACTGGGCGCGCGCTTCGGCTATGATCGGCGTAGCTAGCCCGCCGCTTATCTCGACGGGCCGGTTAGGTCTGAGTCGGGAGGTGAGAATCCCGGCTCAGGCCGTTTGTGCGCCTGCTTTTAGAGGATACGAGCCATCCGCAAAGAAAGTTAAGTAACCGCTGGTAAGACGCCGTGTAGCTACGGGCGCGGTAGCCGTGCCCGTAGATCCGCCAGTTCCACCAAAACCCCGCGCAGAATCTCACGGATTTCCACTAACTCCGCTTGCTCGACTTGCGCCAGGGCGTCTTGTGCGTCGGACGCTGCCCGCAAAAGCCGGCTGATGTATTCACTTTGTTTGCGTGGGCTACCGGCTAACCGCATCAGGATCCCAGCTACATCGCCATCGAGCATGAGCTTCACTTCCTTGCGGCCTCCTTTCTCGGCATCTGGCTCCATTGTATTACAACACCCCCTTATTTGTCAATATATTCCCTAAGACTATTGACAAACTCACTTTAAGTCGCTATAATTACCCCATCAACTTTATAGAAAGCCCCGGCGCTGTTGCAACCAGCCCAGGGCATGATACAAAGGAGAGTGATTCCTGTGTATGCTTTGATATTACCTGATTCTGCGCCTGCGCGCAAGACTCTTGATCCTCACATCCCTGATTTTTCCCTATCGCCTATCCATGCCGAACTAATCTGCCCCGGGTGTTACCAGGTCTACTTGCAAGTCCTGGCTGCCCAAGATGCGCCGGTCGCGCCGGTTGCCGGTTTTGTAGCGGCTTAGAGTATAAGAGTGGGGCGACCCGGGTCATGGACCGGCCCGCGCATCCAGAGATGATGGGAGGCTGTCATGCAGATAACGCGTGCGATTACGCATATCCGGCTGTTGGATACCAATGCCGCCAAACTCACCACGCTAGATACTCTCGCCCAGGAGTACATGGCGCTCTGTCAGCAGTACGTCATCGCCTTCTGCACCGATCACGATCCCGATAAGTACGCCAAGCCGCTATTTCCCAGCATCTTGTCGGCCCGCTGGCAGCAAGCCGCCATCCAGCAAGCGGCGGGCCTCGCCCAATCCTGGCGATCCAACCGGGATCGTTGTTACACCGCCTACCAGGAAGATCTGACTGAGTATCAGGCCCATTCCGCTGAGCATCTGCCACCGCTGTTGCCGGACGGCTGCCAAGTCCGCGTCCGCCGCGTCGCAGGAGAGACCGATGTGACCTACCCAGACGGCACCACGGCCACCTATCGCCATGAACCACACTGGAAAGAGC
>DATGEF010000483.1:0-13517 GCA_035310405.1 Chloroflexia bacterium
ACACCGGCCTGGCGAGCGACCTAGAAAAGATCCAGGGCGCGGGGCAGCACCTGCTGGCGCTGATCAGCAATGTGCTGGATCTGTCGAAGATCGAGGCGGGTAAAATGGACCTGCTGCTGGAGAATTTCAACATCGCCGACCTGGTGGCCGACGTCGCCACCCTGGTGGACCCGCTGATAACCACGAACGCCAATCAGTTCGTGGTGCATTGTCCGCCCGATGCCGGCACGATGCACTCCGACCGGACCAAGCTGCGCCAGGCTCTGTTCAATCTGCTGAGTAACGCCGCCAAATTTACGCAGCACGGGACGATTAGCCTCGACGTGACCCGCGCGGCGACCCCGGATGGGCACTGGGTCTGCTTCGCGGTGGCGGATACCGGGATTGGGATCACCTCGGCCCAGGTGGCGCATCTGTTTGAGGAATTCAGCCAGGCGGATAGTTCGACGACGCGCAAATACGGCGGGACGGGGCTGGGCCTGGCCCTGAGCCGGCGGCTCTGCCGGCTGATGGGCGGCGACATCACCGTCAGCAGCGAGTTCGGCCACGGCTCGGCGTTCACCATCCGCCTGCCCGCCGCTTATCCTAGCCTGGTGGGCTACGAGAGGGGAACTGACCCATGCTGATCGCGAACGGCCCCCATGGTTACGGAGCAAAGGCCAGCGTGGCGGTGGGGCGGGCGATGAGCGCGGCATAGATCCGGCCCATCTGCTCGGGGGGATAGGGCATCTCGTGGTCCAGCCACCAGCCCACGAGCGCGATGGTCGCCGTCGCGAAATGATGGGCGGCGATCGCTAGCGGCACCAGGCTGTCAGGGCGCGGCCGATTCTCGCCCACGATCTTCTGACTGACCACGGCGATCAGGCGCTGCAGCACCGCCCCACTGCCCAGCAATACCCGCACCAGCGCGCTGTGGGCCGCGACATAGCGAAACACCAGCGCCCCCACGACCGCCGGGTCCCCTCCCGGCAGGGCCGGCGCCAGCACGCCGGTGATCTCTTCCACCAGCGCGTCCAACACCTCCTGCAACAGCGCGTCTTTGTCGTGGTAATGCCGGAAAAAGGTGGCGTAGCCCACATCGGCGCGCTCAGTGATCTCGCGGATCGTCACCGCCTCGTAGCCTTTCTCCAGCGTCAAGGCGATCAAGGCCTGCGCGAGCAACTGCTGGGTGCGCCGGATGCGCCGGTCCTGGGTTAGCATAAAGCCCTCCGACTAGCTATGGGTGGCTCCTTATAAAACAAATATTAGCTAAGATATTAAAGAATTTGTCATTCTGAGCGCAGCGAAGAATCCGTTGCCCCGCGGATCGGGTTGGGACCGGCGGGTAGCTGGCCCCGCCACCTGGGCGTAACCGCCCAAAGCGCACCGCTGGGGTAGTGGGTGTGCGCCCCAGCGGATTCTTCGCTGCGCTTAGAATGACAAACTTTATACTTTCTGATAATAAAATACATCATGCATTAACCGAACTACAAGAGGCGGCCCGTCGGCAGCCCGCGTAGGCGGGCTTTGCCCGTTGTTGCCGCGGCTTTAGCCGCCAGGCGAACTCGCTGCAGGCCGTCCCTTGCTCTTGACTCCATCGACAATATGAGATATAGTATATCATAATATACTGGATAAATCAAAGATGAGCTAATCGGATCACACGAGCAGAAAGGAACGTCACTCGCTATGGCGCTTATGCAGGATACACGGCCCGGTGCGGGCGCGACGCCGGGGGGCTGCCCGGTCAATCACCACGGGCCCGACGAGCGCAAAGCGGCGCGCAGCATCGACCTCGACGCCGCGCCCCTGACTTGCGACGCCGAGGGCACCTGGCACGTGCGGGGCTTTGACGAGGCGCGGGCTATCTTGCGCAGCAATGCGACGCGCCAGGCCGGGTTCAATGCCGAGCTGGTGACGCGCACATCAGTCACGGGCAACCTGCCGGTGCTGTACCAGGAGGGGAAAGATCACCAGGAGCAGCGCAAGCAAACGGCGCGCTTTTTCACGCCGAAAACCGTCAGCACGAGCTACCAGAAGCTGATGCAAACGCTGGCCGACGGGCTGGTGGCCGATCTGCAGCGCACGCGCCGGGCCGACCTCAGCCAGATGAGCCTAACGCTCGCGGTGCAGGTCGCCGGCCAGGTGGTCGGCTTGACCGATAGCCGGTTGCCGGGCATGGCCGGGCGCCTGGCCGCTTTCTTTCGCCTGACCCGCCTGCCGGAGCGCGAGACGCTGGCCAGCCGCCTGCAGCAACTGGTCAGCGCGCGCCATCTGCTGGCCTTTTACTGGCTGGATGTGCGCCCGGCCATCCGCGCGCGCCGGCGCCGGCCGCAGGATGATGTCATCTCCCACCTGCTCGCCCACCATTATAATGAACGCGAGATTCTGACCGAGTGTGTCACGTATGCGGCGGCCGGCATGGTCACCACGCGCGAGTTCATCAGCATGGCGGCCTGGCATTTCCTGGAGCGTCCGGCCCTGCGGGCCCGCTACCTGGTCGCGGGCGAAGAGGGGCGCCAGGCGATGTTGCACGAGGTGCTGCGCCTGGAGCCGATCGTGGCCGAGCTGTCGCGCCGGGCCACCGCCGACATCCCCCTCACCAGCCGTGGCACCCTGGTCGTCATCCCCGCGGGCGCGTTGATCCGGCTGCACATCGACACGGTGAATGCCGACGCTGCCGTGACCGGGGCCGATCCCCTGGCCCTCTGCCCGGGGCGCCCGATCCAGAGCGACCGGGTGGGGCCGATGCTGCTGAGCTTCGGCGATGGGGCGCACCGCTGCCCGGGCGCCTATATCGCCATCCAGGAGACCGATATCTTCTTACAGCGGCTCCTGGCCCTGGAGACCCTGCGCATCGCCAAGCCGCCCGCGCTCACCTGGAACGCATTGACCACGGGCTACGACCTGCGGCAGTTTGTGCTGGCACTCGACCCAGTAGCCTAGTGGAACTGGGCGGTCTCGGTGGACCCGGCGAGGGCGACGGTCGACGCCTGCCCGCCGGCGATCACCTGGGCGACCTGGTCGAAGTAGCCGGTGCCCACCTCCTGCTGGTGCTTGGTGGCGGTATAGCCGGCCGCCTCGCTGGCGAACTCGGCCTGCTGGAGCTCGGCATAGGCGGCCATGCCCCGATCCCGGTAGCCCTGAGCCAGCGTAAACATGCTGTGGTTCAGCGCGTGGAAGCCGGCCAGGGTCACGAACTGGAACTTGTAGCCCATGGCGCCGAGCTCCCGCTGGAAGCGGGCGATAGCCGGCCCGTCCAGCTTCTGCTTCCAGTTGAACGACGGCGAGCAGTTGTAGGCGAGCAGTTTGCCCGGGTAATGGGCGTGGATGGCCTCGGCAAAGCGCCGCGCCTCGTCCAGGTTGGGCTCCGCGGTCTCGCACCAGAGCAGATCGGCGTACGGGGCGTAGGCCTGGCCGCGGGCGATCGCCGCATCCAGCCCGCAGCGGACCTGGAAAAAGCCCTCCGCGGTGCGCTCCCCGGTGAGGAACGGGTGGTCGAGCGGGTCGATATCGCTGGTCAACAGCGCGGCGGAGTTCGCGTCCGTGCGGGCGAGCAGGATCGTGGGCACGCCCAGGACGTCGGCGGCCAACCGGGCGGCGACGAGGTTGCGGATCGCCTGCGCGGTGGGGATCAGCACTTTGCCGCCCATGTGGCCGCACTTCTTCTCGGAGGCGAGCTGATCCTCGAAATGCACCCCGGCGGCGCCGGCGTCGATCATGGCTTTCATCAGCTCGAAGACGTTCAGCGGGCCGCCGAAGCCCGCCTCCGCGTCGGCGACGATAGGTGCGAACCAATCGATGGTGTGCCGGCCCTCGGCATGGTCCACCTGGTCGGCCCGCTGCAGGGTCGCGTTGATGCGTCGCACCACCTGCGGCACGCTATTGGCCGGGTAGAGGCTCTGGTCGGGGTACATTTGCCCGGCCAGGTTGGCGTCCGCGGCCACTTGCCAGCCGCTCAGATAGATCGCCTTGAGCCCCGCGCGCACCTGTTGCATCGCCTGGTTGCCGGTCAGCGCGCCCAGGGAGGGGACATAGTCCTCGCTCTGCAGCAGCTGCCAGAGCCGCTCGGCGCCGCGGCTGGCGAGGGTGTAGGCGATGGGTAAAGAGCCGCGCAGCCGCACGACATCCTCCGGGGTATAGGGCCGGGTGATGCCGGCCCAGCGTGCATGGGTGGCCCACTCCTGGCCGATGATGAAAGCGTCGGGGGTCTTGGTCGCCATGGTTCTCCTCCTCATTGCGCAGTCGCAAGTTATATAAAATGCCGCCCCGGCGGCCGCCGCGGGGCCGGGTCGCGCGCCGGGTCAGGCTTCGCCCGCGGCGAGGCGCCGGCTTTCCTTATAGGGTAAGATGTCGATGACCTCGTGGGCCAGGTGGCGGGCGCGCATGGCGGCCCAGAAGGCGACCTCGAACAGGTCGCCATGGTGCGCGGTAAAGATGGCATGCAGGGGCGGCGGCAGCCCCAGGAACGTCGCCAGCTCCTCGGGAAACACGTCGTTTTCTCCGACAAAAAACCAGGGCTCGGCCGCGACGTCTTCATCGGAGTCGGTCGCCTGCGGCATTTCGCGGAACTGGCAATCGGTCAGCAGGCAGAGCTCGTCGTAGTCGTAAAAGACGACCCGGCCGTGCCGCGTGACGCCAAAGTTTTTGAGCAGGATATCGCCGGGGAAGATATTGGTGGCCGCCAGGTCTTTGATCGCCTGCCCGTAGTCGATCACGACCTCGGCCGCGCGCGCGCCGTCGACCTGCTGAAAGTAGAGGTTCAACGGCGTGAGCCGGCGCTCGGTGTACAGGTGTTTGATCACCACGTAGTCGCCGTGGACGCTGACACTATGGGACGCGACGTCGGCGAGCTCGGCGAGCAATTCGGGCGCAAAGCGATCTTTGGCGAACCAGAGGTGCTCAAACTCCTGGGCGTCCACCAGGCGGCCGCCCCGGTCGTGCTTGAACACCAGCTGGTAGCGGCTCATCACTTCGCGGCGGGTCGTCGTCTTCGGGTAGTCAAAGGAGTCCTTGATTACTTTGAAGACGACGTCATACGACGGCAGGGCGAAGACGACCATGACCATGCCGCGCGCGCCGGGGGCGATCTGGAAGGTATCGGTCGAGCGTTCCAGGTGCCGGACGAGATCCCGGTACAGCTCGGTCTTGCCGTGCTTGTTATAGCCCAGGGAAATATAGAGCTCGGCGATCCGCTTCAAGGGCATGATCGACTTCAAGAACAGGACGAGCGCATACGGTTTCGCGACTTCGACGTGAAAGTACGAGCGGGCGAAGCTGAAGATGATACTGACCTCGTCCTCGGTCAGGAGCACGGCGTCCACATAAATGCCCTGGGCGCCGTTGAGCAGGGCCAGGACCAGCGGCACCTGGCGGCCGCCGGCGTAGATCCGTCCCACGAGGTAGGCGCCCTGCCCGCGGAAAAAGACCGGCCGGACCAGCTCGACTCTCTGCATGGCCAGCGCCGGGCTGAGGCCCTGCAGGTAGTGCGCGATTTCGGCGGCCACCCGCGCCGTGTCTCGGGCGAGGTCCTGGTAGGGGCAGCGAAATCCGCAGCCCAGCAGGAGCGTGCGGATCAGCGCCGCGGGGGAATCGCCCACCGGGTAGATGGTATAGACGGAGGCGATCTCCGCCGGCGCGATCGCGGGAAACTCCGTCCCGACATACTCGATCGTGGGATCGATGCCCGCCCGCGGCACGACGCGCATCGTGACCGAGTTATAGAAGCTCTCGGCCAGGTCGAAATCCGGGCGCCCGGCCACGGCCTCCGTATAGCGTTCTTTGACGGCGTGCCAGAAGGCCTTGTCGGCCGCGCGGGGGGCCAGGTCGGGCTGCAGGTCGGCCACCGTCTGATCGACATAGGTCTTATAGAGGTCCAGCCGGTCTTCGGCGTCGGCGTGCATCAGCAGCCACTCGCGCTGCTCAAAGCGCGGGGTGGCCTGGCGGGTGATCGTTTTGAACGCGGCATGGTAGCCGTCGAACGCGGCGTGGATCGCCGCGGCGCAGGTCGCCACCAATGGGTTGTCGAGTTCCTGGATCATGACGCCCATTGTACCATGTTTCGGCCCGGTTGGCCCGTCCAGGCAGCGGCCGCAAAATCGCGGTTGACAGCCGGCGCGGGAGGTGCTAGGATGCGGCGGCCACCGGGCGGGGCCGGCGGGACGGGGAAAGGATACCTGCAGATGTATATGACCGAGCACTTTGGCGCCTGGCAAGTCGGCAAGGACGCGATCCAGGGGCCGATCCAATTCCAGATCTTCTTTCCCGATCGGGCCCGGGATCCCACCCAGTATCCGCCCACGCCGGTGGAGCAAGTCGGCCGCAATACCACCGATTACGGCAATCCCCAGATCACCGCCATTCAAGTGGCCGGCGACTTTCAAACCCACCTGGGCCAGGCGAATTGGGACTTTACCGCTGCTCCCCATTTGACCCGCAGGGCCCACCCCAAAGGCTGGGTCTGGAGCTTCCAGACCGGAGTCCCACTGCCGGCCGGCTTCTACCAGTATAAATACCTGGTCACGTTTGGGAACGGTACCCAGCGCAAAGTCGGGGACCCGTGCAGTCGCTACGGCAGCACCGAGTTTCAAAATTCGGGCGTGGTCGTCGGCGGCAGCGACCCGGAGACCATCCCGCTGAAAGAGCCCCGCAAGCCCCTGCGGGACCTGATCGTCTATGAGCTCATGATCGACGATTTTACCGCGGAATACCGCGGCGCCCGGGCGCCCCTGGATGCCGTCGGCGATAAGCTGGAGTATCTGCAAACGACTTTGGGCATCAATGCGATCCTCTTTCTGCCCTGGACGGCGTGGCCGGGGCAGGCGTTCAACTGGGGGTATGCGCCCTACCAGTATTTCTCGGTGGAATATCGCTACGCCACGACCCTGGCCGAGCCCACGGAGAAACTATCCCGCCTCAAGAATCTGATTACCCTGTGCCACAGCCGCGGCATCCACGTCCTGATGGATGGCGTCTTTAATCATGTGGGGGATGTCCAGGTGACGCGGGATGGCACGGCCAACGGGTTTGCCTATCGCTGGCTGTATCAGAATCCGGAGGACTGCCCGTATGTCGGCACCTTTGGCGGAGTCTTTGCCGGGCTGACGGATCTGGACTACTATACAGGCTGTACCCAGGAGTTGATCCGCGATGTTTGTTTCTACTGGATCGACGAGTTTCAGATCGACGGCATTCGCTTTGATAACAGCACCAATTTCTACCTGGCCAGCACGCAGCAGGGGCTGCCGCAATTGCTCCAGGACATCGACGACCATGTCAATCAGCCCACCTCGACGAATTTCGCCTTAATTCTGGAGTATCTGCAGGAAGATGCTACCCTGGTGACCAACAGCACACGCGCGACCAGCTATTGGAATGATGCCCTGTATCAGTGCTGTTTTAATTCCCTGTGGAACGCGACCCTCGACTCGGGCATCGTCGGCGCACTGAACAACGCGGTCGGCCTCCAGGACGACAAAGTCGCGACGACCTACCTCAGCAACCATGATCACTCGCACGTGACCTGGCAGGCGGGCGCCCGGGAAAATGCCGGCTCGCAACGGTGGTATCGCACCCAGCCCTATGTGATCGCCCTACTCACCGCCCCCGGGACCGTCCTGATCCAGAACGGACAGGAGTTTGGCGAAGATCATTGGCTGGTCGAAAACGACGAAGGCAGCGGCCGGCGCATTAAGCCGCGCCCCTTGCGCTGGAATTTCGTGGACGATGGTATTGGCCGGCCGCTGGTCCAACTCTATGAGAAGTTGATCGCCCTGCGGAAAACGTGCCCCGCCTTGCGCTCGAACAATTTCTACCCCGATCGCTGGGCCGCCGGGCAAACCCAATTCGATGCGGATGGCTATGGTGTGGATGTGGCGAAGGGCGTCGTGATTTACCACCGCTGGGGGGCCGCCGACGACGGGCAGCTGGAGCGCTTTATCATCGTCCTGAACACATCGGCGCAGGATCAATACGTCGATATCCCCTTTCCGGGGAACGGCACCTGGCAGGAGGTATTAAGCGGCCAACTGGTCAACGTCCAGGCCTTTCGCCTGGCCGACCAGCGCATACCCAGCAATTGGGGACAGATCTATTTTCAGAAAGGGTCGCCGCCCGGCCCTATAGGCCCTTGATCAGGATCTGGTAGATTTCGCCGTCCGAGAACATGCCCTCGGTGCGCTGGGCGTACGCGCAATGCATCTCCAGCACGCCGCCGGCAAACGAGATCTGCATCTCGGGCTTCGTCTTCACGTTCTTCAGCTTGATCCGCTTCAGCCCTTCGCGCACCGCTTCTTTGCCCATCTCGTCGGTACAGATCGTGCGCAAGGCCATGTTGGTGCGATGGCAGGAGAGGTTGTCGAGAAAGTTCAGCCCCTCCAGGTCGTCCGCGAAGCTCTCCCAGTCGACCTCATAGACCATCTCGCCGCCGCCACAGATCTGCGCCAGCTCCGCCGTGCGCTCGGGAAAGGTCGTATCCTGCAGTTCTTTGATCTTCCGTCGCTCGTTCAATCCCATCGTCAGCTTCCTCCTTATGCGGTGTAGCGAGGGCGTTAGGCAAACAAGATACCGGCATGGTTCCGCGGAGCCATGCCGGTATGCCGCGCGATACGGGGCGAGGCGCCTCGGGTCAGGCAGAATGCGCTTGGCGGATTCGATACGTCATTGCGGTTGATCCGCGCCAGATAGCCGAGCGCCGGCGCCCGATTAGTGTTTGCCGAGCAGGCCGCCCAGCTCACCGGCCAAGTTGCCGACGTTCGTGGACACGTCGCCCCCGGCCAAAAGCGTGTCCAGTTCCCCGGCGATCGGCGCGGGCAACTGTTGCTTGAGCGTGCTGATGACGGCGTCGACTGCCTGTTTGGCCTGGTCCTGCGGTAGCCCGGTTTTCTGAGCGACCTCGTTGACTAATTGGTCCATGACGGTTCCCCTCCCTTGGTGCTACATGTCCCCTGGTGACCGCGGTATACCGCATCACCGCGGTATATCGCCGCTATTATTGCACAAATTGGGGCGGCGGGCAAGCGCCGTAGCGGGGCACGCTGACCCCGTCCGCGTCCGCCGGCATCCATAGTTGCGGATCAGGCGGGCGGGGCACCCGTCGTCAGCTCCGAGGTACACGCCGCACAGCGCGTCGCTTTGGCGTGAATCGTCGAGAGGCAATAGGGGCACTCTTTGGTGTTCACTGCGGGGACCGGCGCGGGCTGCATCCGGTTATAGGCGCGGACGATCAGGAACATGATCAGGGCGATAATCAGGAAGGTAATTACGGCGTTCAGAAAGACCCCATAGCCGATGACCGGCGCGCCGGCTTTTAAGGCCTCGGAGAACGAAGGGTAGGTCTTGTTCGACAAATTGATGTACAAGCTGGCGAAATCGATCCCGCCCAGCAGTGCGCCGATCGGGGGCATGATCACGTTTTCGACCAGCGCTTTGACCACCGCGGCAAAAGCAGTGGCGATAATGAAGCCCACTGCCAATTCAATGACGTTCCCCTGGTTGATGAACTTTTTAAAATCTTCGACCACCTGGACTCCTCCTTACTCTATTAGCACCCTACTCTATTAGCGCCCTATTAGCCCGAGCGGATGGGGGACCGATTCCGATTTCTTTCGCCCTCACGCGAATGGTGCGCACTATAGCAGAAAATTGGCGCGCTGTCTACCCGGGACAGGGGCTCGCCGGGGGCGTGGCCGGGTGCGGGCTGAAGCTCCGGCCCAGGGCCAGTTGCAGCCCGATCATGCCCAGCGCCGTGGCGGTCATGAACCCGGCCGCCAGGGGCACGCCGCCCTGGCCCAACAACAGGCCCTGGCTATAGGGGAGGAGCGCCCCGCCCAGCGCCCCGCCCAGCACGGCCGCGCTGGAGACGGTGCCCACCGTGGCCGGGTAGCGCTCGGCGGCCAGGCCCAGCGCGGTGGGGAAAATCGGCGCAAAGCCGGCGCCGGCCAGGACCGCGCCCAGGAAGAGGGCCGCCGGCAGCGTGCTGAAGCCGGCCACGGTCCCGACGCCGGCCGCCCCCAGCAGCGCGCCCCCCAGCACCAACGCCGATCCCGGCACGCGCCGGCTCAGCAGGCCCGCGCCGATCCGCCCCCCTGTGAGCGCGATCCAGAACACGGCGGTCACCAGCGCGGCCGCGCCGGCGTCCATCTGGGCGCCCTGGATGGCGAAGGTCGTCGCCCAGCCGCCGAAGCCGGCCTCCAGCCCCACGTACAGGAACAGCATCAGCGCCAGAGTGATCACATAACCCTCGCGCAACACGCCCAATCCCGTGCGAGGGGCCGGGGCGGCCGCGGCCCCCCGCGCCGGGAAGGCGAGCCCGGCATAGATCAGCGCGGACAGCAGCGCCAGGCTGCTCAGGACCAGCCCGACCCCCTGCGGGCTGGCGAACAGCGACAACGCGGCGCCCACCAGGAGCGGGGAGGCCAGCGCGCCCACCCCGAAGGCCACATTCATCAGGTTTAATGCGGCGCCGCGCTGGAGTGGGTAGAGATCGGCGACCACGACGTTGAGGGTGACATCCAGGCACCCCGCCCCCAGGCCGAGGCAGAGAGTCCAGGCCATCGCCACGCCCAGCGAGGGTGCCAGGCCCAGCCCACCTATCCCGATCGCCTCCAGGAGCAGCCCGGCCACGAGCACGGGTTTGCGGCCTACCCGGTCCAGCAGCAGGCCGGATAGCCCGACAGTGCCACAGGCCCCGCCAAAAAGCAGGGCAAATAAGATGCCGCATTCCGCCGGGCGCACCCCCCAGTGGTGTGCCAGCCAGGGCAACGCGGGGCCAATCCAGGCGCCCCCCAGCCCCAGCACGAGAAAGGCCAATACCGTGTTGGTACTCAAGGCGGTCCGTCCGGCCGGGCCCCTACGCGCACTGCTTGCCATCGCCTGATCCCTTCATCCCTACTAGATAGTTGACAACCGGCATAAACATGCAATATAATGCAATAATACGATTATATATGCATATTCGCGCATTGTCAAGCAGAGCTGCGGATGGCCACACGCCATAGGACACGCAATATTAGGACCCGCCAGAGGAGGAGAGTGGCCTTGCTAAAAGAGGAGCGGCACCAGCAGATTCTGGAGACGCTGCGGCGGGACGGTAAAGTGGTGGCCTCGGATTTGAGTGCCACGCTCAGGATCTCTGAAGACACCATCCGGCGCGATCTGCGTGAGCTGGCGGAAGCCGGGTTGCTGCAGCGTGTGCATGGTGGCGCTCTGCCGCGGACTCCGGTGGGCGCCAGCTATGCCCTGCGCGCGCAGCAGGCGCCCGCCGTCAAGGTGGCCCTCGCCGCGGCGGCCGCCCGGTTGGTCCGGCCGGGCCAGGTCATCCTGCTCGACGGGGGGACGACGATCTTGGAGGTGGCCCGGCACTTGCCCCGCGATCTGCGCGCGACGGTGATCACCCATAGCCCGCCGGTCGCCATCGCCCTCGCCGAGCACCCGGCGATCGACGTGATTGTGATCGGCGGCCGGCTCTATAAAGAGTCGCTGGTGGCCATCGGCCCCACGACCGCGGAGGCGCTCCAGCGGGTGCGGGCCGACCTCTGCATGCTCGGCGTCTGTAGCCTGCATCCCGACCTGGGGATCACCACGCTGGACTACGAAGAAGCCACCGTGAAACGGATCATGATCGCCGGGTCGGCCGAAGTGGTGGCCGTGAGCGCGGCGGACAAGCTAGGGACCGCCGCGCCGTACGTGGTCGCGCCGCTGCGCGCGCTAACCCACCTCGTCACCGAGCACGGGGTCCCGGCGGCGCTGCTCGCCCCGTATCGCGCCCTGGGCATCAGCGTGGTGCAGCCCGCGGGCTGACTACCGACCACGGTAGCGCCCGATCGTGCGACTGGTGGGAGGGAGCACCACGCCCGCGACCCATAAATCGCCACCGGCGATCGTCGCGGCGGCCAGGAGTTGATTTTGCGCCAGGCTGCCGTCGGGGCTCGTAATGTTCGGGCTATTGAGGATTTGCCATTCACGTCCGTCCCAGTGCTCGACCAGCGTTCCCCCGCCGGCGTAGCCGACGGCCCAGACGTCGTTTGGCGCCTGGATAGCCACGCCATTAAGAATATTATACCCGCCCGGCCGATCTTGGCTGGGAATCACGCTCCAGGCGGTGCCGTCCCAGTGTTCGATCAGGGTGTGCTCCTTGCAGCCGCCGACGGCCCAGGCGGTGCCTTCTTTGCTGGCGATGGCCCTTAGCGCGCAATCCTCATCGGGGTTAGGACTGGGCACCGTGCGCCACCGCGTGCCGTCCCAATGCTGGATTAACGTTTGATCGCTGGGTGTCGTGCTCTGCCCGACAGCCCACACGTCGTCGGTGGCGGTGCCGCTCACCGCCCAGAAGGTCTCCCCGTCCGCGACGGGGATCAACGTCCACTGTTGGCCATCCCAGTGCATGGCGAGCGCGCGGCGCGGCAAGTAGCTATCGCCCACGGCCCACACATCGTCGGCGGCAATTGCGGCTACGCCATAGAGCTCGTTCTCCACTGCGGCGACATTCGGGCTGGGAACGATCTCCCAGGCCCCCCCATTCCAATGCTCAACCAGTGTTTGTCGCTTACCGTCGTCGGCGAAATAAAACCCGACCGCCCAGAGATCCGCGGAATCCCGTCCACTAATGGCGGCCAGGGCACTGCCCGAGAGCGCCGGATTCGGCACGATGCTCCAGTGGTCGCCTATCCAGCGTTCCACCAGGGCGTGGCCGGCGGAGCTGACCGGATCAGTATCCCCGACCGCCCAGACCTCGGCGGGGGTCAACGCCACGATCCCGTGCAGGCTGCTCCGTCGCGGATCACTGTACGCGGCCAGAGTCCAATCCTGCAGTTGGGCGAGGGTCACCACCGTGGGGGCCGCCGTCGGGGTGGGCTGCACGAGGGCGGCATCGGGTGCCCCGATGCGTATGGGCATAACGCGTTGGCTGAAGGTGACGGTCGTGTGGCGACGGTCCCCAGCCTCGCTGGCCGATGTATATTCCGCCTGGTAGATAATATTATCCTGCCGCCCCACCCAGTATCTGTAGCCGAAGGCAAACCCAAAGGAGCCCCCAACCAGGGTCGTAGCGCCCGTACGGTAAATATCGCATGCTATCCCGCTGATTAGCTCGCTACCTTCTCGTGAGTAACTCATTTTGGATTCTTTATTCGGCAGCAATCCAGATTGCGATAAATAGACCACGGTATTAAATGGTCTGTCGTTTGCCTCTCCTAGTTCCCAGAGTTGGGCATTAGCGATTTTGGAATACTGAGCGGCACCGATCGTCAGATATTTCGATATACCTGGAGGTACGTTTGGAGAATATCCTCGTGTATCGGTTACCACGGTGTACCAAGTTTGATTAGGCAGATCGATGTAACTTTCGATCAGCGAGTGCATTTCGGTCTGACCTGCCGCGGTGCTGGAGTCGATCAGCAGATGAAAGCTGCGTAGCTGCTGCATGTTGGCCACAATAGCAGGAAGCCGTTGTTGGAATTCGTCAGCTTGGAGGGTGGCGATAGCAGGAAGCGGTCGTTGGATGGAGGGGGGACGGGGGATCGGGCGCGTGGGGACCGGGG
>DATGEF010000484.1:0-4237 GCA_035310405.1 Chloroflexia bacterium
GAGCAGCTACCATTTTCAGCGTTCGCCGCCTCCCTTACCGTTTGTGAGATGGGCGCGTGCGGTTCCGCTGCCAACGGAGCCTGGAACCGGCGCCGGCCAAAGGGTCGTGGGGGGCGCCAACGCCACGGGGGTGGCCGGCACGTCCGCCAGCGGGATGCTCTCTCCGGCCGTCGTGCCGCCCGTGGCGCTCTTGCCGGCGGGGCGGGTGACGGCCGAGCCGTGGTGCAGCACCACGATCGTGATATCGTCGCTCTGCGGCACGCTTCCGGCGAAGGTCTGGACCTGGTCGACCACGAAGTGGACCAGGTCCTTCGGCGACAGCGCCCGGCATTCGTAGAGGGTATTCAGTAGGCGGTCAAACCCGAAGAGCTCGCCTTGCTCATTAAACGCCTCGACGACCCCATCGGTATAGAAGACGACGCTGGTGCCCGCATGGATCGGCACGGACCTTTCATCGTACTCGGTATCGCCGTCGACGCCGAGCGGCAGCCCGGCCAGCTTCAATTCCTCCACATGATCGTTGATCACGACCGGGTAGTTATGGCCGGCATTCGCGTAATGCATCACGCCTTCCAGCGGGTCGACGAAGGCATACAGCAGCGTCACCATGCCCTGGGTTTGCATCTCCGTTTGCAGCGACTGGTTGACGCGCGTCAGGGTCTCGGCCGGGAAGATGCGCCGCCGGGCCTCGATGCGGAAAATCGTGCGCACGACCGCCATTTGCAGGGCGGCCGGAATGCCTTTCCCCGAGACATCGCCAATAGCGATGCCGCCGATGCTGTTGCCCAGCGCCGGGATATATTCGTAAAAATCGCCCCCCACTTCTTTCGCCGGCACCGAGATGGCGGCGATCGACCACTGGCCGCTCTCCAGCTCCCGGGGCGCCATCAGGCTGCTCTGGATCTCGTGGGCCACATGGAGCTCGGCCGCGTTGACCGCCTGGATGCGCTCATACGAGAAGATCTCGCGGGCGTAGTGCTGAATAAACGTCGAGAGGGAGACGGCGCAGATCAGCACGACCATCATCGTGCTGACCACCAGCAGGAGGGCCTGCGTGGGGGGCCGGACGCCGGCGCCCAGGGCCGCCACGGCCGGAAACAGCTGTAACAGCCCAAACTTGCCCAGCATCAGCAGCGCGGCGACGATGCTGCCGGCAATGACCAGCTTGCCGTGCCGGTAAATGCGGGCCAGCTCCACGACGACGACGATCAGGAAGACGTCCATGAAGTTGCCCAGCAGCACCCCCAGGGTGAGGATCACGAGGGTATCGGCGGCCGCATAGAATAACCAGGCGCCGCGGACATCCTGCGTCTGGTTCCCCCAGGTGTAGCCGGCGACCGTGGCGCCCAACAGCACGAGGGCGCCGAGAAAAATGGGCAACACGAGCGCGCCATAGCCCAGCAGCCCCAGGATCGGCGGCAAGAGGACGGCCATGGCGCCGAGCGCGGTGAAGCGGACCAAGGCGAGTTTCTGGTGGTCCCCCGCCGGATGCGCTGGGTTCGGAGGGCTCGGCAGCCCATCGCTACCGCTGGCCCGCTGGAACAGGGTGGCCAGGCTACGCGATCGAGACGGGCGCGAGGTTGCCGGATCCATCAGTGGTATGGGTCCTTTGTTAGGTCGTCGTGGCTTGTAGCTCTTCGAGGGTGGTCAGCGGCATATAGCGCAGCATATCCACCATTTCAAAGACTTTCCGGTGATGCGCGGTCACGTTGAGCGCGTAGAGCTTTTTCCCCTGTTTGCGGGCTTCGATCACCAGCTTGAGCAGCGCCGAGATGCCGGCGGAGTTGATAAACAGCACTTTCCCGAAATCGAGCGCCGTGCGTTCGCGTAACTCGCCGGCTGCGGCCTCGATTTCCTTCGCGGAGAGGGCATCGACGCTGTCCGTCAGGATCCGCACAATGGTGAGGCCGCTGTTCTGCTCGATCATGATACTCATACCTTAGGTCTCCTCCCCTGATTGCTCGTCACCGGGCGGGGGGTGCGCGCCGGGCCCCGGGGCGGCCGGGGGGATCTCCTCGGCGGGGGTCTCTTTGAGGTTGAACCACATGGTAAACTCGGTCCGCCCCTCGCCGGAATGGAGCTCAACGCCATCCACGAGCTGCTGGATGAGAAAGATGCCTAACCCCCGGGGGCTGTCTTCGGCAAGTTTTTCTTCCATATGCGGGGCCGGTTGGTGCGTCAGGTCGGCGGGGGCATTCCCCCCCTGGTCGATGACGCGGACCGCCAGGCGATCGTGCTGCAACAGAAAATGCACGCCCACTTTGACGTCAATCCGCCCTTTATTGCCATGCTCAATCGCATTGGTCACGGCTTCACTGACGGCCAACTGTAAATCGGCGGTGCGTTCTTCGGCAAATCCCAGATACCGGGCAACCACGACGGCGCTATCCCGGACAATCCGTTCAAAGACATGATCCGACGGGATGTTAATCTCAATATCGTTCATTTCCGTCATCATGCCGTGTTCCTCCTATGTGCAATTATACAGGGTTACACCGGAATGTCAATGCACCCGTCCGCCTGCGGGTGCCTGGTCCCGGCCGCCCGCGCGCCGGGGCGCCGGCCGATTGACAAGGCCGCCCGGGCTATGCTAAGATCGGGCGATCTAGTGGGTGTGAGCAGGCGCGCCGGTCGGCCGGCGCGCCGAGTAGCAGGAGGGGACTGATCTGTGGCAGACTTAAAGGGACGGATCGCGCTGGTCACCGGCGCCGGGCGCGGCATCGGCCGGGCCACCGCGCTGCGCCTGGCCCGGGATGGGGCGACGGTGGTGGTGAATTACAACGCCAGTGCCGCTCCGGCGCAGGAAGTGGTCGGGCTGATCGCCGCGGCGGGCGGCACCGCCCTCGCCATCCAGGCCGACGTCAGCGACGCGGCCCAGATCGACGCCATGGTTGGCCGAGTCACCAAAGAACTCGGCGGCCTGCATATCCTGGTCAGCAACGCCGGCATCACCCGCGACAACCTGTTGATGCGCATGAGCCAGGCCGAATGGGACGACGTCTTGAACACCAACCTGCGCGCCACGTATTTCCTGGTCAAAGCGGTCAGCCGGCAGATGATCCGCCAGCGCTACGGCCGCATCGTCGCCGTCTCCTCCGTGGTGGGCCTCACCGGCAACGTCGGCCAGGCCAACTATGCCGCGGCCAAGGCCGGCCTGATCGGCTTTATCAAATCGGTCGCCGCGGAATTCGCGGCCCGCAGCATCACCGCCAACGCCGTGGCCCCCGGCTTCATCGAGACCGATATTACCGCCGGGCTGCCCGCCGAGGTGAAAACCGCCATCCTCAGCCGTATCCCGCTGGAGCGCTATGGGCAGCCGGACGAGGTGGCCAACGCGATCGCCTTCCTGGCCAGCGACGACGCGGCCTATATCACGGGCCAGGTGCTCAATATCGACGGCGGGATGGTCATGTTTTGAGATTCTCGGGCCGGTATGTTATACTCTACCAGCGATTCTCTAACCGCTAGGATAGTTAATCAATTTTAGCAGGAAGCAGCGCCATGCGTAGAGTAGTAGTAACCGGGATCGGGGCGGTCTCGCCCGTGGGCAACAGCGGCCCCGCCACCTGGGAGGCCTTGAAAGCCGGGCGATCAGGCATCGCCCGCCTCACCTTGTTCGACCCCAGCCCCTATGAGGTGCAGATCGGGGGCGAGGTCAAGAACTTCGACAACTCCAGTATCCACCCCAAAGAAGCCCGGCACATGGACCGTAATGTCCAATTCGCCGTGGTCGCCAGCCAGGAGGCGTTGCGCGACGCCCGCTACGAGATCACGCCGGACAACAGTGAGCAGACCGGGGTGATCCTGGGCACCGCGGCGGGGGGGCTGAATACGATCCTGGGCCAGCAAAAGGTCATGGAAGAGCGCGGCGTCCGCCGTGTCAGCCCGTTTTTCATCGCCAATATGCTCCCCGATGGCGCCTCGGGGCAGGTCGCGATCGCCGTCGGCGCGCGTGGGCCGAATATGGCCGTCTCCTCGGCCTGCGCCAGCGGCAGCCACGCCATCGGCGAGGCCTGGGAGACGATCCGGCGCGGGGATGCCGACGCCGTGCTGGCGGGCGGCACCGATGCCGTGATCGTGCCCTTGGTCCTGGCCGGCTTCTGTGTCATGCGTGCCCTGGCGACCGACCCCGACCCGACCCGCGCCTGCAAGCCGTTTGACAAGAATCGCAATGGCTTTATCCTCTCCGAAGGCTGCGGCATGATGCTGCTCGAAGATCTGGAATCGGCGGCCAGCC
>DATGEF010000485.1:0-2038 GCA_035310405.1 Chloroflexia bacterium
CCCCTGGCCGATGCCCTGGGCCTCTGCCGCTGCAAAATCCGCGCGAACGAGATCCATTTTACGCCCGAAGGCACCTATGCCGGCTTCGACCGGGACAACCCGCTCTGCCAGGCGGGCGGCAAGGCCACCGTGGTCCACGAGGTGGCGCCCGGGCGCCAGGGAGTCCTGCTGGCCGGCGATGGGGCGACGGATGCCGAGGCGCGCCACGCCGCCGAGCTGTTCGTCGGCCTGGGGGGCGTGCGGGGGCAGGAGGCGGTGCGGCGCAGCGCCGGCGTCTACTTGAAGTGCGAAAGCCTGGCCCCGCTCCTCGTGGTGGCGGCCGGGCGGGCCGGCTGCGAGCGCCTGCTGGCCCAGCCGCCCTACCGGGACCTGGTGATCAAAGGGCTGGGGCTGCTGGTGCGCGGCGGCTGCGTCGAATGGCAAGATGAGTATGCGGCTTTCGGCCTCAAGGTCCGCCGCTACTGCCTGGAGGGTATCTAACATGCAACTGCGTATCCCGGGCCCCACGCCCGTGCCCGCGGCCGTGCGCGCGGCGGGCGAGCGCCAAATGATCAATCACCGCGGCACGGCCTTCCATGACTTGCTGCGCGATGTGACCGAACGGGCCAAACCCTTCTTCGGCACGAGCGGCGACCTGTTGATCTTCCCGGCCAGCGGCACGGGGGGCCTGGAGGCCTCGATCGTCAACTGTTTCTCGCCCGGCGACCAGGTGCTCGCGCTCAGCTGTGGCCACTTCGGCGACCGCTATGCCGACATTGCCGCCGCCTATGGCCTGGAAGTGATCCGTCTGACCTTCGAGTGGGGCCAGCCCGTGGAGCCGGATGTGGTGCGCCGCGCACTGGCCGGCCACCCGCAGGTGCGGGGCATCTTACTCACGCACAACGAGACCTCGACCGGGGTGCAAAACCCGGTGGCGGCCATCGGGGCGCTGGCCCGCGAGTTTGACCGGCTCTTGCTGGTCGACAGCATCTCGGCGGTGGGCGGGGTCGAGTTCTGCGCCGATGCCTGGGGCGTCGACGTCGCGATCACCGCGTCGCAGAAGGCCTGGATGACCCCGCCCGGGCTGACCCTGCTGGCCGTGAGCGGCCGGGCGTGGGCGGCCTATAAGCAGGCCCGCCTGCCGCGCTACTATTTCGACTTCGGCGCCGCGCGCAAGTACCTGGAGCACTGGGAGACGCCCTATACGCCGGCGGTGTCGCTGCTGTTTCAGCTCCAGGCGGCGCTGCAGCTGATGCACGAGGAGGGCCCGGCGGCGATCTTCGCGCGGCACCAGACCCTGCGCAACTACGTGCGGGAGCGGGTGCGCGTCCTGGGCCTGGAGTTGTTGGCGGCCGATGCCGTCGCCTCGCGCACCGTGACGGCCCTGGTGCTGCCCAATGCCCGGCAGATCCTGGCGGACCTGCGCATCCATGGCGTGGAGTTGGCCGGCGGCCAGGGCCCTCTGGAGGGCCGGCTCCTGCGCATTGGCCACCTCGGCTGGGCCAGCCGCGAGGACATGGCCCAGGTGCTCGACCTGTTGGCCGACCTGGTGGCCCGCTAACGGCGTTCTATCCGCTTTCTTACCCGCTTTCGGTGCGCGATTGCTTGACAGCCTCTTGATGGCTCGCTTATAATCAGGCGGGCGGGTCTGCGTAGCACCGGTACTTCGTTATTGCCTTTTGCACCCGGCCCGTAATGATGCAAGAACGCCCCTATTGGGCGGAGGGAGAAGTGGGTTGAATGGTGGGACCCCTGAACGCGCTTTTTGGGTTGTTCAGTCGCGATATCGGGATTGATTTAGGCACGGCGAATACACTGGTCTATGTCAAGCACAAAGGGATTGTCATCTCCGAGCCGTCGGTGGTGGCCATCGACAAGAAGACGCGGGAGCGGCGCGCCGTGGGGGCCGAGGCCAAGGCCATGGTCGGCAAAACGCCCGGCAACATCATCGCGGTGCGTCCGCTCAAAGATGGCGTGATCGCCGACTTCGAGATGGTCGAAGTCATGCTGCGCTATTTTATCGAGAAAGTACATTCGCAGCGCATGATGATGCCCCGGC
>DATGEF010000486.1:0-4715 GCA_035310405.1 Chloroflexia bacterium
CATTACGGCGATGTTTCGCGGCGACAAGATCAACACCACCGAGGGGCGGGCCGTGCTGCACGTGGCCCTGCGCGCGCCCCGCGCCGCCACGATCGTCGTCGACGGCGTGAATGTGATGCCGGAGGTCCATGCTGTGCTGGACCGGATGAGCGACTTCGCCACACGGGTGCGCGACGGCGCCTGGCTGGGCGCCAGCAGCCGGCGCATCCGCAACATCGTCAATATCGGCATTGGCGGCTCGGACCTGGGGCCCGTCATGGCCTACGAGGCCTTGCGCGCCTACAGCCAACGCGATCTGACGCTCCGCTTCGTCTCGAATGTGGACGGCACCGATTTCGTCGAAGCGACCCGCGATCTCGATCCGGCGGAAACGTTGTTCATCGTCGCCTCGAAGACCTTCACCACCCTGGAGACAATGACTAACGCGCACGCGGCCCGCGCCTGGGTCCTGCAGGGGCTGGGCGCGGACGCCGCCATTGCGCGGCATTTCGTCGCCGTCTCGACCAACGCCGCGGAGGTGACCCGCTTCGGGATCGATGTGGCCAACATGTTCGGGTTCTGGGATTGGGTCGGCGGCCGCTACTCGCTGGAGTCGGCCATTGGCCTCTCCACGATGATCGCCATCGGGCCGGACCATTACCGGGCGTTGCTCACCGGCTTTCACGCGATGGACGAGCACTTCCGCACCGCCCCGTTCGCGCAGAACCTGCCGGTGCTGATGGGGCTGCTGACCATCTGGTATAACAACTTCTTCGGCGCGCAAACGGTGGCCGTCCTGCCGTATGAGCAATACCTCAAGCGCTTCCCCGCCTACTTGCAACAGCTGACCATGGAGAGCAACGGCAAGGCAGTGACCCTGGGCGGCACCCCCGTCGCGTACGAGACCGGGCCGATTTTCTGGGGCGAGCCGGGCACTAACGGGCAGCATTCGTTCTACCAGCTGATCCACCAGGGCACCAAGCTGATCCCGTGTGACTTCATCGGCTTCGGCCAGGCGCTGAATCCGCTGGGCGCCCAGCATGATATGCTGATCGCCAACATGCTGGCCCAGGCGGAAGCGCTGGCCTTCGGCCAGACGGCCGACGAGGTGCGGGCTGCGGGCGTGCCCGCGGCCCTGGTGGCGGCGCGCAGCTTTGCCGGCAACCACCCGACGAGCACGATCCTCGCCCCGCGGCTGACCCCGGCGATCCTGGGCACGCTGGTAGCGTTGTATGAGCATAGCGTCTTCACGCAAGGGGCGATCTGGCAGATCGATTCGTTCGACCAGTGGGGGGTCGAGCTCGGCAAAATCCTGGCCCAACGCATCATCCCCGAGCTGACCGGCCCGGCGGCGGCGCCGCCGGCCCATGACAGCTCGACCAATACGCTGATCGGGCGTTACCGCCAACTGCGTGGGCCGGCCGCCTAGCCGGCCCGGGGCACGGTGGCACGCCGGGTGCTGTGGATTGCGGCACCCCGGCCGATCGTGGCCGGCGGCGTACCAGCCGGCGATTTGCGGCCCGCCGGCCCCATTCCAGGAGGATAGCGATGACGACGACGCCCCCCGCCGGCGGTGCAGCCGGCGCGACCCCGGCGGATGCCGCGGCGCCCGAATTTGTCCATCATGGCGAAGGCCATCACAGCCACAAGCACGAACACAGCCCCCACCACCACCATCATCATCGCCATCACCACGCCGGGGGCGAGCAAGCCCATACCCACGGCCCCGATCACCCGCTGCATGCCGACAACCCCACCCACCACCAGCACCACATGGGCGGGTAATCTCTCCCTGCCCCGGCCCTGCGCGGGCCGGGGCGGGCGCGCCCCCCGCCCGCGGCAGCCGCCCACACCAAGACCGCCATGCCCGATCTGCACACCAAAACCATAACCCTGCTGGCGGCCGATCGCGCCGATCTGCCTCTCCAGGAGGCGATCGCCGCGCAGGGCGGCACGGTGTTCCTGGCCGCCGGCCGGGCCTGCTACGCGGCCTTTGCCACGCCCGCGGCGGCCCTGCGGGCGGCGCTCGCCGGCCAGCGGGCCCAGGTCGGCCCGCCGCCGGCCTGGCTGCGCCTGGCCATCCATACGGGACCGGTGTCGGAACAGGAAGGCACCTACACCGGGCCGGGCGTGAGCCGGCTGGCCAGCCTGCTCGGGGCCGGCCACCCGGGCCAGATTCTGGTCTCCCAGGCAGTGGCGACGGCCGGGCAGCGCGGGTTGCCGGACGGGGCCACCTTGCAGGACCTGGGGGAGCGCCGGCTGAACGACCTGCTGGCCCGCGAGCGCATCTACCAGTTGCAGAGCCCCGATCTCCCGGCCGTGTTTCCTCCCCTGCAGACCCTGGACCAGCTACCGAACAACCTTGCGCCCCAGCTCTACCCCCTCGTGGGGCGCGAGTCGGAGGTCGCCGCGGCCCGCGCCCTGTTGCGCCGCCCGGAGGTGCGGGTGTTGACCCTGACCGGACCGGTAGGGACCGGCAAAACGCGACTGGCGCTGCAGATCGCCGCCGAGCTCCTGCCTACGTTCGTCCAGGGCGCCTGGTACGTGCCCCTGGCGACGATCGAGAATCCGAGCCTGGTCGCGCCAGCGATCGCCGGCGTGCTCGGCATCAAAGAAAGTGGCAGCGCGACCCTAGCCGTGCGCCTCCCGGAGGTGCTGCGGGAGCAACAGATCCTCCTGATCCTCGACAATTTTGAGCGGCTGGTCGGCGCGGCCCCGCTGGTCGCGGCGCTGGTCGCCGCGGCCCCCGGGCTGAAGATCCTCGTGACCAGCCGGGAGGTGCTCCGGCTGGCCGGCGAGGCCACCTTTGCCGTGCCGCCTCTGGCGCTTCCCGATCTCCAGCAGTTGCCTGCGCCGGCGGCCCTGGCGCAGTTGCCGGCGATCGCCCTCTTCCTCGCGCGCGCCCAGGAGGCCGATCCGGGCTTTGCGCTGACGGCGGAGAATGCCTCCGCCGTCGCGGAGATCTGCACCCGCCTGGACGGGCTGCCGCTGGCCATCGAGCTGGCTGCGGCCCGCAGCAAACAGCTGCCGCCCGTCGCCTTGCTGGCGCGCCTGGGCGGGATGACCCGGCACGCGTCGCTGCCCGTGCTGACCAGTGGCGCCCCCCACCTGCCGGCGCGCCAGCAAACCCTGCGCGGCGCCATCGGCTGGAGCTATGCCTTGCTGGCCCCCGCCGAGCAGCAGCTCTTCGCCCGCCTGGGCGTGTTCGCCGGGGGCTGCACCGTAGCGGCGGCCGCGGCCATAGGCGGGAGCGAGGGGTTGGGGGTTGGGGGTTGGGGGTCAGGCGAGGGGTTGGGGGTTGGGAGTTGGGGGTTGGGGACGGACGAGCGTCCCCAATCCAAAATCCAAAATCCAAAATCCAAAATCGAATCCGTCCTGGTCACACAGTTGACGTCGCTGGTGGACAAGAGCTTGCTACGGCGGGAGGTGGACGCGACGGGCACCATCCGCTACCGGATGTTGGAAACGATCCGGGAATACGCGCTCGAGCAGCTGGAGGACGACGGAGAAGCCCTGGCCCTGCGCCAGCGCCATGCGGTGTATTACCTGGCCCTGGCCGAAGCGGCCGCCGCGCAACTGGCCGGCCCCCAACAGGGCCCCTGGCTGACCCGCCTGGAGGTCGACCACCAAAATTTGCGCGCAGCGCTCACCTGGTGCCGGATGGATCTATCCAGCGCCGACCTGGGCATCCGGCTGGTCACCGCCCTCGGGCCGTTCTGGAACATGCATGGCTATCTGAGCGAAGGCCGGCAATGGCTGGAGGGCGCCTTGGCCCTGGGCGGCGGGATCGCGCCCGCGCGCCAACTCGCGGCGCTCCAGGCGCTGAGCGCCCTCGTCTGGGCGCAGGGCGATATCACGAGGGCCGCCCAGCTGGGCCAGGAAAGCCTGGCGCTGGCCCAGCAACTCGGCGATCGCCACGCCACCGCCCTCGCGCTTAACCAGGCGGGGAACGTGGCCTATCTGCAGGGCGATTATGCCCAGGCGGGCGCGTGCTATGCCGAGAGTATGCAACTGCGCCGCGCCCTGGGCGACCGGGCGGCCATCGCGGCCTCGCTGCACAATCTCGGGATCGTCGCGCTGGCGCAGGGGGACCACGCGGGGGCCGTCGCGGCCCTGACCGAAAGCCTGGCCTGGCAACGCGCGGGCGGCGACGCCCGGAGCATCTCGCTGAGCCTAACCAACCTGGCCGAAGCCGCCGTTCAGACGGGCGACTACGACCGGGCGCGCAGTCTCTACGAAGAAAGCCTGGCCTTGCGCCAGCAAATCGGCGACAAGACCGGCCTCGCCGCATCCTTTTCCGACCTGGGGGACCTGGCGCGCGTCCAGGGCCGCCTGGCCGAGGCCGAAGCGTTGCTCAGCGAAGGCCTGACCCTCAGCCGGGAGCTGGGCGACCAGCTCGTGATCGCCCGGGTGCTGTACAAGCTGGGGAACATTGCCAACCAGCGGGGAGATTACATCCGGGCGGGGCCGCTGCTCGCCGAGAGCCTGGTGCGTTGCCGGGACCGCAGCCTCAAGCCAGATATCGTCGAGTGCCTCATCGGCCTGGCGATCACAGCGGCCGCCAGTGGCCGGCCGGAGCGCGCCGCCCGCCTCTGCGGCGCGGCGGCCACGTTGCAGGCGGCGCTCGGCAGCCCACGATCGGGCGGGCTCCCGGCGCTGGAAGAGCACCTCCTCCAGCCGGCGCGCCAGGCCCTGGGCGCCGCCGCCTGGGCGGCAGCGCAGGCCGCCGGGGCCGC
>DATGEF010000487.1:0-2658 GCA_035310405.1 Chloroflexia bacterium
GGCCAAGCACCTGCAGGAGACCGGCGGCGGCACCCCCGCCCTGCTCGAGCACCCGATCGGGACGGGACCCTACATGGTCCAAGAATGGGTGCGCGGCGACCACCTGACCCTCGCCGCCAACCCCAACTACTGGGGCCCCGCGCCGGCGCTGAAGACCGTCATTTTCAAGTGGAACAAATCGGCCACCGCCCGCCTGACCTCGCTCCGCTCGGGCGACGTCAACGGCATCGACAACCCGGACCCGAACGACTTCGCCTCGATCCAGGCCGATCCGAACCTCAAGCTCAACCCGCGCGAAGCCCTCAACGTCTTCTACCTGGGCTTCAACAACGCCAAGCCCCCGCTGGATAACGAGAAGGTGCGCCAGGCCATCGCCGAGGGCATCGACCGCGCCGCCATCGTCAAGAAGTTCTACCCGCCCGGCTCGACTGTGGCCGACTACTTCACGCCGTGCGCGATCCCCGGCGGCTGCGAGGGCGACCCCTGGTACAAGTACGACCAGGCGGCGGCCAAGAAACTGTTGGCCGACGCCGGCTTCGGGAGTGGCTTCAACATCAAGCTCTCCTTCCGCAACGTGGTGCGCGGCTACCTGCCCGCGCCCGACAAAGTGGCCCAGGAGCTGCAGGCCCAGTTGAAGCAACTGAACATCACCGCCACCATCGACCAGCAGGAGTCGGGCACCTTCCTGGACAACGCCTCGAAGGGCAACCTGGAAATGTACCTGCTCGGCTGGGGCGCCGACTATCCCGACCAGACCGACTTCCTGGACTACCACTTCGGCAAGGGCGCCAGCGACCAGTTCGGCAAGAAGTTCCCCGACCTGACGGCCATCCTGGCCCAGGCGGCGTCGGTGGCCGACCCGGCGGCGCGCAATAAGCTCTACGCCACCGCGAATGGCCTGGTCAAACAGCACGTGCCCATGGTGCCGGTCGCCCACGGCGGCTCGGCCAATGTCTTCGAAAAGACGGTTGTCGGCTCCTACTCCAGCCCGGTCGGCGCGGAGCACTTCCGCTTGATGTCGATCCCCGGCAAGGACACGCTGGTCTGGGAGCAGAACGCCGAGCCGCTGAGCCTGTACTGCGGCGACGAGACCGACGGCGAGACGCTGCGCGCCTGCGAGCAGATCTTCGACTCGCTGCTGAGCTACAAGGAAGGCGGCACAGCCGTGCAGCCGGGGTTGGCCGATCTGCCCACCGCCAACAGCGACCTGACCGAGTGGACGCTCAAGCTACACCCGGGCGTCAAGTTCTCCGACGGCACGCCCTTGACGGCCACGGATGTCGTGCTGACCTACGCGGTGCAATGGGATGCGGCCCACAAGCTGCATGTCGGCAACACCGGCAACTTCGATTACTGGAGCGGGCTGTTCGGCGCGGTGCTGAATCCGAAGCCAGCCAAGAAATAAGCCCTTTGGTGGGACCCGCTCCCGGCCGGCCGGGAGCGGGCCCCACCCCATCGTGGGAGATCTGGCGATGGGACGTTTTCTGCTGCGGCGCCTACTGCTGATCATCCCGGTGGTCATCGGCATCATCTTCGTCACCTTTGTGATCGTGCGCGCCATTCCGGGCGATCCCTGCCAGGCGTTGCTGGGCGAACGGGCGACGGTGGCGGTTTGCGATCAATTCAAAGAGCGCTACGGCCTGAATGATAACATCCTCGTGCAGTTCGCGCGCTATGCCGGCAATCTGGCCACGGGCGATCTGGGCAACTCGATCCAGTACAGCCGGCCGGTCGGCGATATCCTGATCGAACGCATGCCGATGACGCTGGAGCTGACGATCGGGTCGATGCTCTTTGCCCTGATCATCGGCATTCCCCTGGGCATCCTCTCGGCCTACCGGCATCGCTCCGCCTTCGACGCCGGGACGATGGTCGTGGCCAACCTGGGCGTCTCCATCCCCGTGTTCTGGCTCGGCCTGATGCTGGCCGGGCTGTTCGGGGTGCTGCTGCGCGATACGCCGTTCCACCTGCCCACCGGCAGCCGGTTGGCGGCCAACGTGACGCTTTCGCCCCTGACCGCCACCTGGCACCTGGTCAACCTGACGGGCTTCCCGCGGGCGGCGATCAATTTCCTATCCAACTGGTTCACGCTGAATGCCCTGCTGACCGGCAACTGGCCGGCGTTGGGCGATGCCCTCAAGCACCTGATCCTGCCGTCGGTCGCCCTGGGGACGATCCCGATGTCGATCATCGCCCGGCTGACCCGCTCGAACCTGCTCGATGTGATGGGCCTCGACTACATCCGCACCGCGCGGGCCAAGGGCCTGGGCGAGCGGCTGATCGTGTTCCGCCACGCCATGCGCAACGCGATGCTGCCGCTGGTCACGGTCATCGGCTTGCAGTTCGGCGGCCTGCTCGGCGGGGCGGTCTTGACCGAGACCGTCTTCGGCCTGCCCGGCGTCGGCAAGTTCCTGGTCGACGCCATCTTCGCGCGCGATTACCCGGTGGTCCAGGGCTTCACCCTGGTCATCGCCCTGATCTTTGTCTTTGTCAATCTGCTGGTCGATATTTCGTATGCCTATCTCGATCCGCGCGTTAGACTGAGCTGAGGCGCTTATGCGAACGACCGCCGCGACCCCTGTCGCCACCGACCGCGCCCCGGCGCCGCCGGCCAGCCTCTGGCGCGACGCGCTGGGCAATCTCCTGCGCAATCGCTCG
>DATGEF010000488.1:0-7455 GCA_035310405.1 Chloroflexia bacterium
AGCCGTGTGACAGTCAGGATCGCCCCTACTTCCGCCCCTACGCCGCCATCACGCGCGGCCAGCTCGCCAAAATTGTCGTGGTCACCGCCGGCTGGGTCCTGCAAACTCCCGCGGCCGCCACCTTCGCCGACGTTTTCCCCGGCACCGCGTTTTACAGCTTCGTCGAGACGGCGTATTGCCACGGCGCCATCAGCGGCTACAATTGCGGCGGCCCGGGCGAGCCGTGCGACGGGGGCAACCACCCCTACTTCCGCCCCGGCAACAACGCCGTGCGCGCGCAAATCGCCACCATCGTGTATGGCGCGCTCCACAGCAGCGGGGGTTGTCTGCGCCGGCGGCCATTTGGCCCGGGGCCCTGAGGAGGAGAAAGCGCCCGTACACTGATCCTACGGCAAGTTAATGAGAGGATGCCCTGCTATGGCCCCACCCCGGCTCCCCCAGATCTATATCGCGCGCCTGGTGCCGCTGCTGGCTACGCTTCCCGCGCTGGCCGGGGCCGACGCCGAGCAGCGCGGCGCGTTCCGGCAGGCCACCTATCTGGATTGGCACTTCCGCTCCACAACCGGGTTCGATTGGGACCTGCCGGCGCATGAACTGGCGACCCACCTACTGGGCAGCGCCGCGAACGTGGTCCCCGCCTATGACGGGCCGCGCCAGGGCTGGAGCGCCCTCGGCGAGATCGGGGCCGCGCTGCTGGCGGCGCCCTCCGTCGGGCCGGCGGACCGGGAGTTCCTGGCCGCGCTGATCGTCCGCTACCAGCTCATCCGGTGGGACCGGCCCGGGGTCGCGGTGCCGGCGGACCTGCGGGCCGTGCTGGCGCGGGTCCCGCCGCAGCCGCCGCCGAACTGGGAGGGCGGCATGTTCCCGCCGACCATGCAGCGGTAGCGAATAGCTCACCGCCGGCAAATAGCTTGCACGCCGAAGATGTAGCTGCGGCCCTGCTGGTAGAGCAGGCAGTAGTCGCCCGGGTCGCGCAGAAGCAGCGTGGTGGAGATCGTCGGCGCTTGCTCGCCGACGAAGACGTAGCCGATATGCTCGCGGCGGAGCACGGCCAGGCTGGCCGGGGCGGTGGGCTGCCGCCCCGCCTGGTAGAGGGCCGCGGTGCGGCGGGCCAGGTCGGCGGCCTGGCGGCCCTCGGCGCCCGTCGAGAGGGGCGGCACGCTCACCGCCCGGCCGCCCCCGGCCAGCAAGGGCAGCCACATGCCGGCATCGGTGGCCGTGATCGCCCGGCCCTGGTAGGTCGACTGGGCGCTGATCAAGAAATGGGCGCCCGGCGGCGTGTGGCCCCCGGCCCAGATGATCGCGGCCAGGTCGTCCGGCGTGACATAGGCGAAGTGCGGATCGGTCGTGCCCGCCGGCCGGACCACGGCCAGGAGCGCCGCGGTCAGGAGCGCCAGCCAGCCCGGCAGGCGGCGCAGCGCCGCTGGGGTGCGCCACCACCCACTAGTCCTCGCGCCCCAGCGGCGCCGGGCGGCCAGGAGGGCCGCGAGCAGGGGCCGGGCCAGGGCCGGGCCGGCCAGCGTGCTCAGCGGCAGATAGAGCGCGATGCCGACCGTGAAAGTCCCGATCGCGCCGCCGCCCGGCAGGTGAAAGGCGTCGGGCTTGGCCGCGACGACCAGCAGGCCCGTCCAGACGACCAGCGTCGCCGCCAGGAGCCGCGCCCGCCCCGGCCCGCCGATCCCGGTGACCAGCACCCCGAGCAGCGCCAGCGCCGGCAAGGCGAGGCCGAGATACTGGGTCAGGAACGCCCAGCCGGCGTACTCGTCCAGATACGAGGGCGTGACCGTGTCCAGGCGGTGGAACAGCCCGGGCAGGTAATTGGCCAGCAAGTTGCCCAGCCACGGGGCAAAGAGGACGCCGCCCACTACCGCGACGGCGATCGCCCGCCCCAGCACGGGCGCCAGACGCGACCAGCGCGCCCCCGGGCGGCTCCCCCGCCGGGTGAGGATGTGGAGGCCCCGCACCCCCAGGTAGGCCAGGACAAACAGGGCATAGAAAATCAGGATGCGGTCGTGCGTCAAGCCGAGGCCGGCCGCCCCCAGGCCGGCCAGGGCCAGGCGCGGCCAGGCCGGCGCCTCGACCCAGCGGAGGAACCAGACCAGGGCAAAGGGCAGCAGCACCTGGCCCGCCAGCTGGGTGTAGCGCCCCCAGTCGACGTAGGCGGCCGGCATGCTACTGAAGAAGCCGACCAGCACGGCGCTGGCGAGCCCCGCGGCCCGGCTGCGAAACAGCTCCCGGGTGAGCACATAGGCCGCCGGCACGGCCAGCGCGTTCAGGATCTGCCCCACGCTGATGACGGCCGACCAGGCGGTCTGCCCGCTCAGCCAGGCCCAGAGGGCCGCCAGGCCATGGAAGCCGAAATGATAGCTGAAGGAATCGACCGGGGCGTACGGCCGGTAGCCGTGCGGCACGCCCCGCTGCTCCAGAAACAGCTGCGTGATCAACGTGTGGTGGAGCGAGTCGCCCCACTGCGGCACGGCCAGGTAATGCACGGCAAGAAAGCGGATCATCAGCGTGCCGAGGGTCAACAGGGTCAGCGGGTGGCTCAGGAGCCGGAGACCCGCTCGCCCCCGGCCGCCGCGCAGCCACAGCCCGAGCGCGATCCCGGCGCCCAGGCTGAGGATGATGCCGATCGTCCAGGGGCTGAAAGGGATCTGTAAGAGGGTGCCGTAGAGCAGGATCAGCGGCCAGAGGGCCAGGCTGAGGCCCAACGCGTCGAGCAGCCGGCCGAGCGCGCCATCCGGGGCCCCGAGCGCCGGGTCCCGCCGGCCCGCTCCGGCGGCCAATAGCCCCCCGACCGCCAGCCCGGGCACCAGCAGCAGACCGGTGCCCAGCAACACCAGGGGCAGCCAGCCGGCCAGCTCGATAGCGGTAAACATCAGGGGCGATCTCCAGCGTGCATGCTGGGGTTATGCTACCCCAGAAAGCGCCCGGCTGTCAAATGGGAAACCATGGAGTGAGAGGCTGCCGTCCCTTGACGGCCCGGGTACAATGGTAAGGAACCGGCGCACGAACCAGGGGTCCGCGAGCCCCGCCCCCATCGGCAGCCACTCCTGCGTGATCCTGCGGGGTGGACGACCGGCGCCGGATGCCCGCGGACGCCCCCGCCGGAGCCCTGCCTGGATGGATACCAAGCCGCCGACCACACCCGACCTGCTGCACGATCGGATCCACGATCCGGCGCGGCTGGCCGCCCTGACCCGCCTGGCGCTCCTGGAGGCGCCGGCCAGCCCCGCTTTCGACCGGCTGACCCGGCTGGCCGCCCGCCTGTTGCGCGCGCCGGCCGCCGTGCTCTCGGCGATCGCCGCCGATCGGCAGGTGGTCAAGAGCGCCCTGGGGCTCCCCGCCCCCTGGACGGCGCAGGGCGAAATCCCGCTCACCCTCTCGTTTTGCCAGTACACGCTCCTGACGGACCAGCCTTTCCTGGTCGAGGACGCTGCGCAGCACCCCTGGCTGCGGGATAACCCCGCCATCCGCAGCCTCGGCATCGCAGCCTACGCCGGGGTGCCCCTGGTCACGGCCGCCGGCCACGCGGTGGGGGTGCTCTGCGTGATCGACTTCCAGCTGCGGGCCTGGACCGCGGCCGACTCTGCCGATCTGCAGGACCTGGCCGCGCTCGGCCGGGCGGAGATCGAGCGCCGGGACGCGGGCGCCGGCTGGAACCAGGCCCAGGAGCTCTTGCTGCTGGACCGCGTGCATACGGCGCTGGCCCGCGAGCTGGACCTGCAGGTCGTCTTCCGCACGGTCGTGGCGGCCATTGCGGAGACTTTCGGCTATAGCCTGGTCGACCTCTACCTACTGCAAGGGGACGTCCTGGTCCTGGAACAGCAGGTCGGCTACGAGGCCGTGATCGAGCGCATCCCGGTCACGCAGGGCGTCGCGGGCCGGGTGGCGCGCACCGGCCAGGCCGAGCTGCTCCCCGACGTCAGCGCGGACCCGGCCTACCTCGGCCTCATACCCGGTATTGTCTCGGAGATCTGCGTCCCGCTGTTTGATGAGGGCCGGGTGGCAGGCATCTTGAACGTGGAAACGACCGGGGACGGCCCCCTGACCGCGGCCGACCTGCGGCTGATGCAGGCCGTCGGCGAGCAGGTCAGCATCGCCATGGAGCGTGCCCGGCTCTACACGGCCATGCGCGCCAGTGAAGCGCGGTTTCGCGGCCTGGCCGAGGCCACGTTCGAGGGGGTCGCCCTCCTGCAGGACGGCCGTATCGTGGCCGCCAACGCCGCTCTGGCCCGCCTGTTTGGCTATACGAGCGAAGAGGTGCTGGGGCGCAACGCCCTGGAGCTGGCCGCCCCCGAGTCGCGCGCCCTGATCGCGGACCACATCCGCAGCGGCTACGCCGCGCCCTACGAGGCGATCGGCTTACGCAAAGACGGCTCGACCTTCGCCGGCGAGCTCTGCGGCAAGACCATCCCCTACCAGGGGGGGCTGGTCCGCGTGACAGCCATCCGCGACATCACCGCCCGCAAACAGGACGAGCAGGAGCATGAGCGGCTCGTCGGCGCGTTACGCAAGGCCTTAGCCCGCACCCAGGCGCTCTACCAGACCGCGCGCTCGCTGATCATCATCGAGAGCCTGGACGAGCTGTTGCAAGCCGTCGTGAATGGGGCCGCCGCCGCCCTGCCCGCCGATGCCGTCACCGTGGTGACCTTCGACCTGGCGGCGCAGCAGGTCACCCACGTGGTGAACGGGGGCCCGGGCAGCACCCTCGTGTACGACGTGCTGTTTCCGGAGCTGGAAGAAGGCTTGAGTGGCTGGGTGTTGCGGGAGCGGCAGGCCACGCGGTCGCCCGGAGGCGCGCCCGATCCGCGCGAAAGCCCGGTCGTGCAGCGCCGGCGCGCCGCCATGAACTGCGGGGCGATCATGGTGGCGCCGCTGATCTACCGCGACGCCCTGCTCGGCACGATCACCGCCAGCAACCGGCCCGACGAGCGCGACTTCACCGCGGAGGATCTGGAGCTGTTGCTGGCCCTGGCCCACCAGGCGGCGAGCGCCATCGCCAACGCCCAGCTGTTCAGCCAGGTGCAGAACCTGGCGATGACCGACAGCTTGACGGGGCTCTACAACCGGCGCGGCTTCCTCACCCTCGGCCTGCGCGAAGTGGAGCGCGCCCGCCGCGCCGAGCAGGGGCTGGCCGTGCTCGTGCTGGATATTGACCACTTCAAGCAAATCAACGACACCTACGGCCACGCGGTGGGCGACCAGGTGTTATGCGCCATCGGCGACCGCTGCCGGGCCAGCATCCGCGAGATCGACGTCCTGGGCCGCATCGGGGGCGAGGAGCTCGCCATCGTGCTGCCGGCGGCCAGCCGGCTCACCGCGTTCACGGCGGCCGAACGCTTGCGCCGGGCGATCGCCGAAACCCCCCTCGCCAGCAGCGCGGGCCCTATCGCGGCCACGATCAGCATCGGGGTCGCGACCGCGCCCGCCGCCCCGGACCTGGCGCGCCTGCTCGACGAGGCCGACCACGCCCTCTACCGCGCCAAGGCCGCGGGGCGCAACTGCGTCGCCGACTGAGCCGGCCCTCCCCGCGGCCTCACTCCGTGACCACGATGACCGTCACGGTGCTGCCGCGGGGGACCTCGGTGCCGGCCGCCGGGTCGGTCCGGGCCACCTGGCCCTTGCCGACTTTCGGCAGCCCCGGCAGCTGGTTCGGCTTGATATGGACCACCTGGGCCGTCAGCCCGGCGGCGGTCAAGGTAGCCAGGGCCGGCTTCTCATCCTGACCGACCACGTCCGGCACGGTCACCAGGTCGCCGATGCTGATCCAGATGGTGACCGCCGCGCCGGCGGTCACCGGCTGGCCCGGGTCCGGCTGCTGGCGGGTGACCACGCCGACCGGCACGGAGGCGCTGCGCTCGGATTGGACGGTAACCTGGAAGCCGAGACGCGCCAGGTAGTCCTGGGCCTGCTTGCCATCCGTGTTGATCACGTTCGGCATGGCCACGACGGCCGGCCCTTTGCTGAGCACGACGCCGATCGTGCTCCCGGCTGTCACCTGGGTGCCCGGCACGGGGTCCTGGCTGATAATCGTGCCCGCCGGGTGGGTGGCGTCGTTCTTCTGACTGGCCACGACGACCGTGAGGCCCAGCGCCGTCGCCACCGCCTGGGCGTCCGGGAGCGTGTGATTCGTCAGGTCCGGGGCGGCGACGAGCGGCACCGCCGTGGCGCTCGGGGCGGGCGTGGCACTGGGCAGCGCGGTGGCGCTCGGCGGCAGGGTCGCACTCGGCAAGGCGGTGTCCGTCGGCACCTGGGGCACGGTCGCCGTCGGCGGCACGACCCGGTTGAGCGTGGGGGGGATGAACGTCGGATCGGTGCCGAACACCGGCGTCGGCGTGCCGGGGCTGAGCCCCGACCCGCCGTTGAGCACGGCCACCGCCCCGCCCAGCAACAGCAGCAGGGCCACCAGCCCGAGCACCCAGGTCAGCAGCGACGAGTTGCCGCTGCGGTAGGGGGTGACCTGCACCGGGACCGGGCGGGGCGGCGGAACGGCGCGCGGCGCCGGCGCCGGGCGGATCACCGGCGGGGGCAACGCCGCGGTGGGCTGCGTGCCGAACGCCGCGTAATTGCGGAGCGCCTGCTCCATCTCGGCGGCCGCGCCGTAGCGCGCGGCGGGATTCTTGGCCAGCGCCCGCAGGACGATCGCTTCCAGCTGCGGCGGGATGAGGGGATTCAGCCGGCGGGGCGGGATGGGCGCTTCGTTGATGTGCTTGAAAGCCATGCCCACGTCGGTGTCACTCTCGAAAGGGGTCCGCCCGGTCAACATCTCGTAGAGGGTCACGCCGACCGAGTAAAGGTCCGACTGCACGCGGGCCGGCTCGCCCCGGGCCTGCTCGGGGGAAAAGTAGGCGGCCGTGCCCAGCGCCATGCCCGCGGCGGTGAGCGAGAGGTCGCTGGCGCCCTTGGCGATGCCGAAGTCCACGACCTTGACCGTCCCCTGAGGGGTAATCAAGACGTTGCCGGGCTTGATGTCGCGGTGGATCAGGCCGTTGCGGTGGGCATATTCGACCGCCGAGAGGATCCCGGCGGCAATATTGACCGCCTGGTCGACCGGCAGCTCATGGTCCCGGGCGATCAGATCCCGCAGGGTGAGGCCCGGCACATACTCCATGACGATGTAGGGCAGGTCCCCATCTTTGCCGACGTCGTAGACCGAGACGATATTGGGGTGCGACAGGGCGCCCGCCGACTGCGCCTCCCGCGTGAAGCGTTGCTGGAAGAGCGGGTCGCTGGCATACTGCTCACGCAGGACTTTAATGGCGACTGTCCGGTTGAGCACGGTATCGCGGGCCCGGTAGACGAGGGCCATGCCACCGCCGCCGAGGACACTCTGTAGCTCATAGCGCCCATTCAGTACCCGTCCCGCCATGCGGTCGGCCATGCGTTCCGTCTCCTCGTCCGTGCTGGGAATTAGTCCGGCAAAAAGCGCGCAAAGACCTCGTTGCCGAGCAG
>DATGEF010000489.1:0-4438 GCA_035310405.1 Chloroflexia bacterium
GAATGTAGCGGATCACAAGACCTAGCACCTGGGAGGGATGCCCGCTGTCGATGGTGGCGAAGTCGCCGCGTAGAGCGAGTTCATCGCCAAACAGGTCTGCCATCCTGTAGGTTTCCGCGTTGCAACCGGTATGGCGTAAGAGCGCCAGGTAATAGACCTCGTGTAGCTCGCTCTCCGTGAGGCCGAGTGCTCCCCCAAGTCGCACCGCGAGTACACAGACGCACAGGGCGTATTCCAGTGGCTGTCCCATGCCCAGGTCGGTGGCCACCGAGAGGGCGGCGATCATCTCTGCCAGGCGGATATCGGAAGTAGCTGGTTGGTTCTGTTGCATGGTTGTCGCAGTATAGGGTATCCGAAGCAAACGAAACCAGGTAGGCGTGGGGTTGTACTCGTCTGGTAAGATAGATTCGCAGACTTTCCCACGTTTCGCCGCCTGCCCCATTATAGCATGCCTTTTAGCGAAAGGATCCCGTGTGGCCGCCATCGAGCGTACTGCAGTCCTACCGGGCGCGATCTGGCCGTCATTTATACATCTGGTTAGTGTGGGTTACGGATACCAGATGTGTGACAGATGTGTACAGGGGATATGTCTACCGATGGGAAAGACGGGGCGTTGATGCACCGGCTTAGGCGATTCGCGGCGGGGAGCCTCTGGCAGCACCCAGACTTCTTGCGGCTGTGGGCTGGGCAATCGATCTCCCTGCTGGGGTCCCAGATCTCGGCCCTGGCGCTGCCGCTGACCGCCGTGCTCTTGCTGAACGCGACGCCGCTGCAAATGGGCGTGCTCGGGGCCAGCCAGACGGTACCCTGGCTGCTGATCGGGCTGCCCGCCGGGGCCTGGGTCGACCGCCTGCCCCGCCGCCCCCTCCTGCTGGCCGGGGATCTGAGCCGCGCCCTCCTGCTGAGCCTGATCCCGATCACTGCCGCCTGCGGCCTGTTGCGCATCGAGTGGCTCTATCTCGTCGCCTTCCTGACCGGCGGGGTCAGCGTGGTCTTTGAAGTCGCCTATAATGCCTATCTGCCCGGCCTGGTCGGGCGGCCCCGGCTAGTCGAAGGCAACAGCAAGCTCCTGGCCACCTCGGCGCTCGCCGAGGTGGCCGGGCCGAGCCTGGCCGGGGCGCTGGTCCAGGTGATCGGCGCCCCGGCAGCCATTGTCGGCGATGTCCTCTCTTTCCTGGTCTCCGGGACAGCGCTCTTGCTGATCCGCACGCCCGAGCCGGTACCGCCGTCCCCCGCTGCGCGGCACCTCGGGCGCGAAATGCGCGAGGGCCTGGCCTTGGTGCTACGCCATCCCATCCTGCGGGTGCTGGTCGCCAGTTCGACGTGCTTTAACCTGGGCGCAGCGATCAGCGGCGCGGTCCAGGTGGTCTATGCCACCCGCGAGCTGGGGCTGGCCCCGGCGGCGTTGGGCGGCGTGCTGGCGGGCGGCAGCCTGGGCAGCGTGCTTGGCGCGAGCAGCGCGGGGCGCCTGGCCCGGCGCTACGGGCTGGGCCCCACCATTATCGGCAGCGTGCTGTGCATCACGGGGGGGACGTTCCTGCTGCCACTGGCGGCGGGCCCGCCGCTGCTGGCCGGCGCCGTGTTCACGGCGGGGCTACTCAGCATCGGCTGCGGCGCGTTCATTTACATTATCACGGCCGGCAGCCTGCGGCAGGCGCTCACCCCCGACCACCTCCAAGGCCGGGCGGCCGCCACAGCGCGCTTCATCAGCCGCAGCGCCCTGCCGGTCGGCTTTCTGCTGGGCGGTGCCCTGAGCGAGCAGGTGGGCTTTCGCTGGACGCTGGCCGCCGCAGGAGGTTGGCTGTTGCTGACCACGGTGGCCCTGGCCGCCTCGCCTCTGCGCCGGCTGCACAACCTCTCAATTCTCCATGAATAACGAACAGTGTTCTTGACAAACGGTGTTCGTTATGCTAGACTGCTACCATGTCTACACCAGAACCGCGTCACATCGTCAGCCGGCGCAGCCGCCCGGCTAAACCCTCCTTGAGCCGGGATGTCATCGTCAGCACGGCCCTGGACTTACTGACCCGAGACGGGCTGGCCGGGCTGAGCCTGCGCAAGGTAGCAGCGGCGCTGGACACCGGGCCAGCCTCCCTCTATGTTTATGTCGCCAGCCTCGCCGAACTGCACGCGCTGATGCTGGATCGGGCGCTCGCGGCGGTCGCCCTCCCTGCTGCCCGCGCGGGCGGGTGGCGCGACCGGCTGGCGGCCGTGCTGGCGTCGTACTTGCGCGTGTTGTACAACGGGCCCGGCCTGGCCCAGCTCGCCCTTACCACGATCCCCGCCGGTCCTAATGCGCTGCGCCTGATCGAGACGCTCCTGGATCTGCTGCTCGAAGGGGGGATCGCCCCGCCTGTGGCGGCCTGGGCCGTCGACCTGCTTACGCTCCATGTCGCCGCCGTGGCGGCCGAGCAGAGTGCGCACCGCGCCCAGGGCGACGATGCCCTGGGGCCGGTGACCCGGGCGGTCGCTGCCGTGTCCGCCGCGGACTACCCCCATATTCACGCCTTGCGCGCGGAATTGCTCTCGGGCGGGGACACACGGTTCGGCTGGGGGGTGGACGTTCTCCTCAACGGGGTCCTGCACGCCCCCGATCTCCCGCCGGCGACGGCCGGCGTCGCCCGACCATCCGTCAACCCGACAGCACAGAAAGAGAGTAACCCATGACCCACTCCACCTCCTCCCCTATCGCCATCATCGGCGGCGGCCTCGGGGGCCTCACGCTCGCCCGCATCCTCCAGGTGCATGGCATCGCGACCACCGTCTATGAGCTCGACGCTTCCGCCGCTGCGCGGGGCCAGGGCGGCATGCTCGACCTGCACGAAGAGTCCGGGCAGCGCGCCCTGCGCGAGGCCGGCCTCTTCGACACGTTCCGCCGCCTGGTCCGACCTGAGCTGGAGGCCATGCGCGTCCTCGACAAGCACGGCACGGTGTTCTTCGCCGACGAGGACGGCGGGGGGACCCGGCCCGAGGTCGCCCGCACCGCCCTCCGCGACATGCTGATCGCCTCCCTCGACCCCGGGCGGATCGTCTGGGGCCACAAGGTCGCCGCCGTCACCGCGCTGGAGGGTGGCCGGCACGCGGTGACGTTCGCCGACGGCCACAGTATCTCCGTCGATCTGCTGGTCGGCGCGGATGGCACCTGGTCGAAGGTACGGCCGCTGCTCTCGGCCGCGACGCCGGAGTACCTGGGGTTCTCGTTCTACGAGTTGCACATCGCGGACGTCGACGCACGGCACCCGGACGCGGCCGCGTTCTTCGGGACGGGAACGCTGTTCGCCCTATCCGCAGACAAGGGCCTGATCGGCCACCGCACCAGTGACGGGCAGCTCCATTTCGCCGCCGCGCTCCGCGTGCCGGAGGACTGGACCGTCGGCAGTGGTATCAACTGGTCCGACGCACCCGCCGCCCGGGCCGCCCTGCTCGACCAGTTCGCCGACTGGAGCGCCGATCTGCGCAATCTGATCACGAACGCGGATGACATGGTCGTTCCCCGCCCGCTCTACGCCCTCCCCATTGGGCACGCCTGGGCGCGGGTCCCGGGCGTGACCCTGCTCGGCGATGCCGCGCACGTCATGTCGCCGTTCGCCGGCGAGGGCGCGAACCGCGCCATGCTCGACGCCACGGAGCTGGCCCGCGCGCTCGTCGCGCACGGCACGGATCGTGAAGCGGCGCTGGCCGCGTACGAGGCGGCCATGTTCCCGCGGAGCGCGGCCGCGGCCGCGGAATCGGCGGCCAACCTCGCCGCCGCCTTCAACGTAGATGCCCCGCGCGGCCTCCTCGCCGCGATGGCCGCCCACCAAGATACTTGACAGAAAGGATCTCACCAATGACCACCGAAGAAATAAACGCCCTTCTCGCCAAGCCGCTCCACGCGATTGTCGCCACCACGCGCCGCACAGCCCCGCCCCAACTCACCCCCGTCTGGTTCTACTGGGACGGCGAGTGCTTCTATTTCAGCACGACCCGCGATCGCGCCAAGTATCCCAACCTGAAGCGTGACCCAGCCATCGCGCTGATTGTCGACGACCCCGCAACACACAAGTACGTGGCCGCCTACGGCCAGGCGGAGCTGATCGAAGACAACGTCCTTGAGCTCACGCGCCCGATTCTCGCCCGCTATATGGCAGGCGAGCGCCTGGCGCAATTTGAAGCCAGTGTGATGAACAGCAACCGGATTATCGTCGCCTTACGCCCCGAGCAGATCGTCACCAACTAGAGAGACGGTCAAGTAGTCCCGAGTTGGGAGCGGGAAGCGAGCGCATCCTGGGGCGGCATCGCGGGACGGAGCCCACTCCCATCCGCGCGAACTTAAGGTCAGGCCGCACAGCGTTGCGCCTCCGCCGTTTGTAGTTCCTGGAGCGCTCGCCGTTCCAGGAGCGCCGCTCGTTGGCTTAACCAGGCCCGTATGCGCGTCTCTTGCTGCTCCCGCCGCCGC
>DATGEF010000490.1:0-2842 GCA_035310405.1 Chloroflexia bacterium
CTTCCGATTGGCCTCGGTTTTGGCCTCGACGCGGGCATTAGTCTGGCCGAGGGCGGCCCCGCCCGATCCGAAGGCCTCGTAGTCGGGGGGCGGATCGAGCTGGTCGGCGCGGGCCAGGCTGGGATCGGGGGTCGAGTCGGCGAAGGCGCTGCCGGCGCGCGCCTGCCGGCTGAGGGCCTCTTCGGCGTCCTCGCGGGCGGCCAGGAATTCGGCCGTGTTGCCGGTCGGCCCCCCGGCGGGGGTGGTCTGGGCGGCGGCCGGGTTGGAGTCGCCGGGCCGGGCGTCGCCGGCGTTGTGGATCACCTGCTTTGGCTCCGGGGGCGCCCAGACGTGGGGGCTGCCGATCGCAGGGTTGGGGCCGGTCTGGGGGCCGGCATCGGTGCCGCCGAGCGTGACCGCGGGGACCGGGGGCGGCGGATCGGGCGCCGCCGGGGCCGGGCCGGGGCCGGGATCGTCGGGGCGTTGCTCCGTTTTCGGGTCCATACACGCCTTTCTGCGGCCCCGTCCGGCGGGCCGCCGCCACCAACATCCGTTACCGTGCCGTGCCTGTTACGCACGGGCTTCGTGAATACAAACGGCGTGCCTGTAGCTTTGTTATGTGCGTGGGCCGGCGGCGACCGAATTGGGCCACAACTGGGCTCAGCCCGGCTCGATATAGACCGCGACGGCCGTGATATTGTCCATGCCGCCCGCGTCGTTGGCCGCGCCGATCAGCCGGGCGCAGGCCTGTTGCGGGTCCGATTCGGCGTGCAGGATCGCGCTCAGTTGCGGATCGGGGACCATGCCGCTCAAGCCGTCGGAGCAGAGCAGCAGGCGCGTCCCCGGCGGGATGCGCTCCAGAAACGTATCGATCTCTACCTGGGCGCGTTCCCCCAGCGACTTATAGATCATATTGCGGTAGGGATGGTATTTGGCCTCCTCCGCGGTGATCTGGCCCATCGAGACGAGCCGTTGCACCAGCGAGTGATCGACCGTGACCTGCTTCAAGGTTGGCGGGCCGTCGCCGTTGGGGCTCAGGAGGTAGGCTCGGCTATCGCCGACGTTGGCGATGTAGATCTTCTGCCCGGTGACCACGGCGACCACCAGGGTCGTGCCCATGTCGGTGCCGCGGCTGGCGCGCTCCTCGTGGATGCGGGCATTGGCGCTCTGTACCGCCTCGGTCAGCCAGGCCATGATCTGCTCGTTGGTCGGCTCGCTGCTCTCGGCGCTGAACTGGGGTGTCACAAAGCGCCGCAAGAGCTGGTCGGTCACCGTGGCGATGGCCAGGGCACTGGCGATCTCGCCGCCCGCGTGCCCACCCATGCCGTCGGCCACGGCATAGACGCCGAGGCCCGCACTGACCGATTCCTGCACGACCTGGCACTCGATGGCCGAGAGGCTATCTTCGTTCAGCGGGCGGTGGCGGCCGACATCCGAGATCCGGCCGGAGCGGATGCGCAGGCTGGGCGCGGCGGCGTAGAGGGCCTCGCGGGCCTGGATCAGTAGTTCGTGCCAGGCGTCCGCGGTCAGCGGTGGATCGCCGGGGGCGGGGCGCAGGGCCCGGGCGAAGGCGGTTTCGACGGCGGCCGGCATCGTCTCGGGGAAGAGCGGGCCTTTGCCGGCCGCCGTCGCATACTGGCCGGTGAGGGTTTCATACAGCGTGCCGGCCAGCTGCGCCACGTCGTCGGCCAATTCGCGCGCCCGGGCTTCCGCCTCGGCGGCGGCCGGGCGCGCCTGTTGCAAGTTGGCGAGCACTGCTTCATCTTCTTTAATCAGCACGTTGGCCGGCGTGGCGCCCGGACTGAGCACGCCTTGCTGGTGCAGATAGCGGAGGGCGTCGCTGAGCTGGACTCCCCATTCCAGGACCTGGTCGGCCGGCTGGGGCAGGGCGAGCTGGTCGAGCGGGACTCCCTGCCGGGCCTCGGCGACGGTATACTGGCGTTCGGGCCCGTAGGGCGCATAGGAGAACATATCGACCAGCGGCATCAGGTTGGGGTGGTTGAGGCCGCGTTCGACCACCGCCGGGTCGCGGAGTAGGGTGCCGCGGTCGATGGCTTCCGCGATCAGATAGGCGGCCAGGGGCGCCTGCCCGGTGAGGGGCGTGGCGCAGCGGGCACAGACGTCGGCGGCGGTCGGGGCAATCGCGCCACAGGTCGGACAGCGCTGTTGCCCGCGGACCTGGGCGCGATAGAGGTTCACGGTGGCGCCCTGCTGGACCAGGCCGCGGATGACATACCGGCCGGCGAGCAGGGCGCCTTCGGGCAGGGGATGGAGGGTCGCCAGGTCGAACGGCAGGATCTCTGTGGGGGTCGTCGCCGCGGTCCGGCCCTCCGGCACGGGGGCGGGCTTCGCGGGCAGCGGCGCCGTGCCGAGCGGCGCCGCAGCGACCGCCAGATCGGCGGTCGCGTAGCGCCGGCCGCCGGCGGGGGCGGCGGCGACCCCGGGCAGGGCCGCCGCGCACTGCGCGCACACGCGCGCCTCCGGGGGATTGCTCGCTCCGCACGCGGGACAGACACTCGACATAACAGATCCGTCCTGACTCTAGGGCGCTCAGGCCCGCGGCACGCGGTAAATGAACTCCACCTGGCCGAGCGCCACGGTCATTCCGTCTTCCAGCAGATTTTGGCCGGTCCGGGCACTGTTCACGAAAGTGCCGTTCTCGGACTGCAGATCTTCGATGTTAAAGCCGTCCGGCTGGCGGACCAGGCGCGCGTGGTGCGCCGAGACCGTCTGCCAGCCCATGAACTGGTCGTCGATGACGATATCATTATCCGTGGCTCGCCCGAGGGTCACCGTATTGCGGGCCAGGACAAACTCCAGCTGCTCGTCGACGCGGGAGAGCGTTTCCAGGTACGGGGTGGTG
>DATGEF010000491.1:0-2312 GCA_035310405.1 Chloroflexia bacterium
CGGGCGACGCCCGCATCGCGGGGATGGGCGCCTCGCTGGCCGGGCTGGAGCTGGCCCTCCAGGCGGACCAGGCCGGCCTGGTGGACCTGGCGATCCGGCGTATCCTGCTGATCCACGGTGTGATCCTGACGATCGGCGGCATCCCGCTGATCTACCTCAACGACGAAGTGGGGACGCTGAACGACTACCGCTACCGCACCGACCCGGCGAAAGCGGGGGACAGCCGCTGGGTCCACCGGCCCGTGACCGATTGGGCGCGGCTGGCCCGGCGGGCCGATCCCAACGCCGTCGAAGGCCGCGTGTTTGGCGCGCTCCAGCGCTTGATCGGCATCCGCCAGGCCCATGCGGCCTTTGCCGGCCACGATACGCTGATCTTCGATACGGGCGCACCCGCCGTGTTCGGCTATGTGCGCCAGCAGGGCGGTGAGCGGGTGCTGGCCCTGGCCAATTTCAGCGAGCAGGCGCAGCAGGTCCCCGCCAACGAGCTGCGGGTCTACGGCCTGAGCTATACTTTCACCGACCTGGTGAGCGGGGCGGCCGTGGCGCTGGACCAGGACATCGTGCTGGACCCGTATCGCTTCCTCTGGCTCGTCGCCGGCGCGTGATGCGGAATGCGGATCCTTTACGCGGCCTTCGGCCCGGTGTAGACCACTTCCCACAGGATGCGATCGGGCGACTCGAACATCACCTGGTAGTAGGTATGCTCGGCACTCTCGGAAAATTCCGGGCGGTGCCGCGGGGTCTCGAAGAGCAAGGCGACGCCCCGCTCCCGGAGATAGGCCGCCACGGCGTCGACATCGGCCGGCGATGCGGCGCCGAGGGCCAGGTGGTTCATCCCCGGTCCATCATAATCGGTGCTGACCTCTTTGGCCTCGCCGATAAACCAGAGGCTGTCGCCGCTCTTCCCGCCCACGCCGAGCATCTCTGCGGTTTCGTAGAGAGTCGGCCACTCTAAGAAAGCCATGAGATCCTTGTAGAACGGCACGTTCGCCGGACGGACGTTGAACTGGATATGGGCAAAATGGGTGTGCATGGGCTGGTTCCTCCGCTTCTAGGGTTGCTATGGTCAGGCCGTAGGGCGCGGCGGCCTTCCGGGCCGCGATGTGCCTACCATAGAACATTTATTCGGTTTTGTCAACCTGTGCAGGGTGGCTGGGTGCGCAGCCGCTTGTTGCCCCGGCCCCCGGCCAGGTAGAGGACAGTCCTTCCCGTGGCGGGCAAATTCGGGTAAACTGGGCTATGATGACTCTCGAAATCGTGCCCCTGAGCGCGCAGGATCTGCCGGGGGCCGAAGACGGCATCCTCGACGTCTACCGCACCGCCTTTGCCTCCCCGCCGTATGACCGGCAAGAGATCGACGTGGTGCAGTTCGCGGGCGGGTTCGAGTGGCATGCGCAACGGCCGGGCTTCCGCTGCTTCGTGGCGCGCGAGGGAGACACGATTCTCGGCTTTACCTACGGCTACAGCGGCGCGCCGGGCAGCTGGTGGTATGATCGGGTGGCCCGCGCCCTCGGCCCGGGCCTGGCGCGGCCCTGGATGACGTCGGCTTTCGAGTTCGTCGAGCTTGCCGTCGCGCCGGCCGCCCAGGGCCGCGGCATCGGCGGCCGACTGCATGACGCCTTGCTGGCCGGGCTGCCGCAGCGCACGGCCCTGCTGTCCACCGCGCAGGAAGAGACGACGGCCCAGCGCCTCTACCGCCGGCGCGGCTGGATCGCCCTGCACGAGCACTTTACCTTCCCAGGCGGCCGCCTGCCGATGATGATCATGGGCCTGGAGCTGGCGCGCCGCCGGCCGCCGCCCCGCTGAGGAGACTGTGCCGCATGCCCCCTGCCCCGCTCGCCGACTTATTTGCGCGGATTGATCGTGACCACGCGGCCTTGATCGGCTTCGTGCAGACCCTGGTCCAGATCCCCAGCCCGGCCGGGCAGGAGGGCCCCCTGGCGGCGGCGCTCGCAGCCCACCTGCGCGCGATCGCGCTGGATGTCTACCTCGATCCGGCCGGCAACGTGGTCGGCACCCTGCCGGCCGCCGGCCCGGCGCCCTGCCTGATGTTCAACAGCCACCTGGACCAGGCGCCGGCGGGCACGATGGTCGACCCCTTCGCGGGCAAGATCGTCGACGGGGCGCCCTGGGGCGTGGCCGGGCCCATCCTCTGGGGGCGGGGCGTCAACGGTCAGAAAGGCGCGCTGGGCGCGATGACCTACGCGCTGAAAGCCCTGCGCGACGCGGGGTGGCCGCTGGCCCGGCCGGTCGTGCTCACGGCGGCCGTGCTCGAAGAGGGCGCCGGGCATGTCGGCCCGCGCTACCTGCTC
>DATGEF010000492.1:0-9081 GCA_035310405.1 Chloroflexia bacterium
GACGCCCCACGACGTGGTGAAGGCGAGTTTCTCGACGCTGTCTTTATCCAGGAACTTGATGTTGAAGCCGCGGGCAAAGTGGTCGCTCAGGTTGTGCGAGGTCCCCGCCTGCAGGGCCTTGCCGTCGCCCATCAGCGCCTCGATCGAATAGGTGCGATCGGCCCCCGGGAACTTCTCGCTCTCGGTTTTGCGCCCGGCGACGACGGGGATGGCCAGGTCCTCCTCGGCGAAGGCCCGGTAGACCTCCAGCATCTGCAGGGTGCGCTCCTGCGCTTCCTCGTAGGTGCTGTGGACGGTGTGGCCCTCCTGCCAGAGAAACTCGGCGGTGCGCAGGAAGAGCCGGGTGACCTTCTCCCAGCGCAGGACATTCGCCCATTGGTTGATCAGCAGGGGCAGATCCCGGTAGGATTGGATCCACTTGGCGTACATATAGCCGATGATGGCTTCGGATGTGGGGCGGATGGCCAGCGGCTCGGCCAGCTCCTCACCCCCGCCGCGCGTCACCCAGGCCACCTGCGGGGCAAACCCTTCGACATGCTCGGCTTCCTTGTCGAGGAAGCTCTTCGGGATCAGCAGCGGGAAGTAGGCGTTGACACAGCCGGAGCGCTTGATCCGGGCATCCAGGAAGTCCCGGGTATGCTCCCAGAGGGTATAGCCATAGGGCCGGATCACCATGCAGCCGCGCACGGGAGCGTAATCGGCCAGCTCCGCCCGTTGCACGACATCGGTATACCAGCGCGAAAAATCGTCGCTTTTGTCGGCGATGTCCTCCACATACGTGGAGACATCGCCCGGGGACGCCTGCGGTTCTGCCATAATACCCTGCTCCTCATCTCCGAACCGGCCTGCTGCTCGCTAAAATAGCGGCCCGCCCACCCACGACCGGGCGGACGGGCCCTCATCGTGCGGGGGAAGTACCTAACCCTCGACGCTTTCATTGCGGGAGGGGACGCGCTCGCCGTCGCCCGCGTCGACAAAGCCGGGGATCTCGTCGTGGATACGCTCCACATCGCCGGCGACCCGCGGGCCAGGGCCGGCGCTGCCGGCGTCGCCCGGTTCCGCGTCTACTGGCCGCTGCCGGCCACGGGGGCGGATCTGATCGAGCCCCGCGCGCTGCCGGACCGCCGCCTCGTGCTCCCCCCAACTCGGGGGCGCCTCGCGTGTGTTATCCATGCGCCTTGCCTTTCGCTGAAACAGATCCGCCGAATCCGCGCTTTATTATACCCGCCCGCTGCCGCCAGCGTCAATCAGGCGCGACGATCCGGCGCCTGCTCCAGCTGAGCGAGGGCCGCCGGGATGTCGCGGAGATCCGCGACCACGGCATCCGGCCGGCAATCGCCGGGCCGCCCCGGCGCGTCTGGGCCACCGGCCGGGGCAAAGAGAATCGCACGCATCCCGGCCGCCTGCGCCCCCAGGATGTCGAACCGGGCATGATCCCCGACATGCACGGCCTGCCGGGGGGCGACCTGGAGCTGATCGAGCGCCCAGGCATACAGGCGGGGATCGCTCTTGTAGTAGCCGGTCTCAGCGCTGGTGGCGACCACGGGAAAATAGCCCGCCAGCCCGTGCCGCGCCAGGGCCCAATGGACAAACGGCGCATATGCCGCGCTGGAGACGACGGCCAGGTGCCGGCCCGCCTGGCGCAAAGCGGCCAGGACCTCATGCGCCCCAGGTATCAGGGTTGTGTCGGCCAGACAGGCCTGCTGTACCGCGGCCAAGGCGGCCGCGAGCCGCGGGCCGTCGACCGCCCCCAGCGGGCCGAGCGTGGCGAACACCCGCACGACTCCCGCCTGCGCGGTGACCTCGGACCCGCTCGCCTTAGCCTCTTCCCGGATCGCCCGGTACGTGGCCTCCGCCTGCGCCAGCACGGCCGGCGCCGCCGCGGCCGGCGGCAGCGTGCCTTCGCCAACCAGGTGCTCCAGCACCGCACAGGGCAGGGTGTGAATCTCCAGGTGCAGCCAGCGCTCGCCGGTCACCAGCGTGTTGTGAAAATCAAACGTGACCGCGGCAATCGTCGCCATGGCGCCTCCGGTCGTCAGTCGTCAGTCGTCAGTCGTCAGTCGTCGGTCGTCAGTATCCGGGCCGCGCAGTAGACAAATCCTATGTCCGATGCATTGGGCAAGGGGCAGATGCGATTCCTAGACTGCTTCGCTGGCAAAGCCCGGCGGCAGCGGCTCCCGGCTCGCGCGCCATTCCGCCGGGATGCCTGCGAGGCCGGTGTAGAGTGCCACGATGCCGCCGACGATGGCGCACGTGGTATCCATATCAGGCACCAGCGCGAGTACCTGGCCGATAAAGTCTGGCGGCAGTAGTCGCCCGGTCTGGCGGCTGCGCCACGCCCAGGCGGCCGCGCCCGCCACCGCAATGGCCCCGGCCACCCCTTCCGCATGGGCGTGCGTGACTTCGGCGGAACGCTGCGCTTCCGCCACCACTTGGTCCAGGTCGTCGGCGAAGTAGGCGCCCAGCGGGGCGACGCGCATGGCGGCCCCGTTGCCGAACGATCCCTGGCCACTGAATAGCTGCCGGGCCGCGTCGCGCCAGTGCCGGCGGCGCAAGATGTCGGGCAACAGCCGGTGCATCGCCGGGCCGTAGCCGCGGCGGGGTTCTTCGTGGAATCGCTCGGCGAAGTGCCGGGCCAGCCGATCCTGATCGGCGGTCTCATGCGTCTGCAACACCTCCACCACCGAGAGGGCCATCGCGGTATCGTCCGTCCATCGCCAGGGCGGCGGCCCCAGGGGGGCATCCTGGCGCAAATCCAGCCCGCTGCCGTCCCGCTGTAACCAGAGCCGCCCGATGATGGCCCGGTGATGGAAGAACCGCTGGCCAAAGGCATCGCCCACCGACAAACCTTCAAGCGAGACCCGGGCACGGGTGAGCCGTTCCGCTGCGGGGGTGGGCATAGCGGTACTCCTTTGCTGATAGGCAGACAATGATTGTGTGTATTGTACACTAATGAGAAGAGAAGCGCAAGCCAATCAGCGTAAACTACCAGGGGCCGGGTAGTCCAGCACCACACAGGGCAGGGCTGGAAACTGACGACTGACGACTGGCGACCGACGACCGACGACTGACGACTGACGACTGACGACTGACGACTCGTCCCGGTGCCAACCCGGTGTCGCGGGGCGCCGTGCGGCGCGGTGGGAGCGCCGGGAATCCCGCAGGAAATCGGCCCCAAGGCGGCACCGCCGAGGGCTTGACACGCACGAACACCTGTTCTATAATTGACTCGGGTGTTGAACACCTGTTCTAGTCGGATGTTCTAGCCGGCAGCGTGCCCACACCCAGACCCTTGTCACCCGAATTATAGAACGATACCAGTCCCGATAGCGAGTCCCATCTGAGACAGTGCCCAGAAAGAGAGGAACTGCGATGGCCACCAACAGGCAAGCAACCGCCCGCCAGATCGCGCCCGAGCCGGAGTACGCTCCCAGTGAAGAGGCGCGCCGCCGCTGGCTCAACGTGACGAGCCAGATCGACGACGGCCCGGCTGACGAGTCGTTCGCGGGATTCCAGGCCCCCACCAGCACGCGCCCGCGCCAAGCCGCGGTGGCGCCCCCCCGGCCGGGGCCGCCCACCCCGCCGACGGAGCGGCTCACCTACCGCCCGCTACGCGAAGGCGGGGTGCCATTCATCCAGCAGCGGGCGCAGCCGAGCCCCAGCCGCGCGACCGGGATGGCCCCCTATCGGCTGCGGCTGGCCGGCCTGATCGTCGCCGGGCTGGCCGGGGCCGTGGCGCTCTATATCGCGCTCAGCGCCGTGTTCAGCTTCATCCAGGTCAAGCTGGACGACATGCAGTATGGTCGGCCGCGCACCACGCACCTCGACGCCTATGTCGGCCACACCGGGGAGCAGGCCGGCCAGCCCAGCCATTTCCTGGCGCTGAATCTCGACCGCCGCATTGTGCTGATCGAGCTGCCGGGCGGCGATACCAAGGACGCGACGACGATCACCGGCCCGTATCTGTTTGGCGACGGCGAGGACCTGACGCCGGTGAAGCTGAGCGCGGAAGATGTAAACGGCGACGGGCAAGCCGATTTGCTGGTCACGGTGAAGAATGAGCAGCTGGTCTATATTAACGACAAAGCCAAGAATAGCTTCCACCTGATGACGCCCGAGGAGCGCACCAAGCTGGCAGGGAGCCTGAGCAGCGGTGGGGGGCCGGTGCCGGCCGGGGGCGCGCCGCGATGAGTGCCCACGCGCCGGGCGTGCGCGCCTATGGGTACAGCCGCACGCCCCGGAGTTACGGCTACTCCGCCCGCCGGGTTGCGGCAGCCGCCGCCCGCCCGCCGGCGCCGGAAATCGTCGACCTGGAGCCCCACAGCTATACCTATATCGCGCCGGCCCGGGCGTACCAGGCGGGCGGGGCCGGCGCGCACCGCGGCCTGCCGCGGCGGCTGGCCCTGGCCGGCGGGAGCGTGCTCGGGCTGTTGCTGCTGATCAGCGTCGCCACCACGAGCTGGAATGCCAGTGCCGCGGGGCTGCACCTCAGCCGCTACCAGAATCCGCTGGCGGCCGGGGTGGTGCTGGTGGCTGGGCTCTCGGGGGCACCGGGCCAGGCCCAGGCGCTGGCTGCCCTGCTGCCGGCGCCCCCGGTCGCGCCGAAGGTCCCGGACGATCCCACCCGCCCCGCCCGCGCGCCGCATAAGCCGGACTATACGGTCGCCGCCCCGCCGAGCATCAGCGCGGCGACCATCGACAGCGTGCTGGCGGCCTACCATTCCCCCGCCGCGGGGAGCGGCGCCACTTTCTACGATTTGGGCGTCAAGTACGGCATCGACCCGGCCTACGCGCTGGCCTTTTATATCCATGAAAGTAGCGCCGGGACCAAAGGGGTCGCCCGCTTCACTCATGGGATCGGCAACATCCGCACCACGCCGGGGTACCAGGATTATGAGGGCTATCGCGCGTACGACAGCTATGCCGCGGGCATCGAAGACTGGTACAAGCTGATCAAAGAGCTGTATATCGACGGCTGGGGACTCACGACGCCCAATACGATCCTCGCTCGCTATGCCCCGTGGGGCGACAACAACAACCCGGACGTCTATGCGACCGCCGTCAAAAGCCTGGTCGATTCCTGGGGCAGGTAGTACGTAGCGGTCAGCGATCAGCGATCAGCACTTGTAGTCTGGCGCCGCAACCCCGCGCCCTGAGTGGAAAGTCCTGAGTTAAAAATGCGGAGTGCGGAGTGCAGAAGACGAAATGCTGGCCGCTGACCGCTGATTGCTGACGGCTGATCGCTTTTTGTAGTAGAATAGCGTTACGTGGCCGGCGGCTGTGGCGGCCGCGCGCGTGACGCAGCAGGCGAGGTCTCTCCTTGCTGCTTTCTGTCCTCACGATCCAGCAAGAGCCGGGAGTTATGGAACGCCGCTTCGGCTTCCGCGGCATCCGGCCGCTCGACGGCGCGGGCGGCCAGGAACGCTTCGGCCTGCTCGACCTGGCCGGGGGCGGGCAAGCGGCCGTGCTGACCCTGCAGGGCGCCGCGGGCCCGCCGGCCGCGCCGGCCACGGTGCGCGCCCGGCTGGACGCGCTGGCTGCGGCCCTGCCGGAAACCACGATCCAGTTCCTGCTGAGCCGCCGCCCGGTCGATCCGGCGAGCTTGCTGAGCCGCTGGCGGGCCGGCGTCGAAGACCGCTGCGGCGCCAGCACCGCGGCCGGTCGGATCTGGGGCGACCTTTACGGGATCTACCTGCCCCGCCTGGAAGCGGCCGGCCTCGCCGATCTCTGGGCTGGCGTGGCCGTGGCCGCCCCCGACCCCGAAAAGCTGGCCGGGCGCGTCGCGGGCCTCTTCACCGCCCTCCCGTACCAGGCGGCGCCCGCCAGCGCCGACGAATTGGGCATCCTGGTCGGGCGCCTGCTGCGGCCCGACGACCCAGCGGGCGCCGGGCGGGCCTTCCCGGTGAGCGGCGACCGGATGCTCGACTTGCCGGGCCTGGCCCCCCGCTCGCTGCTGCTGGGCAGTGACGCCGTCGCGCTCACCCCGGGAGTCGCCACCTCCTACTGGCAGATCACACCGCCGTTGCCGCGGGTCGACGGCGGCTGGGTCCAGCGGCTGTTAGAGTTTCCCGACCTCCTGCCCTATAGCTATGATCTGGCGATCCATCTGCGGCCCGCGGTCGCCGAGCAGACGATGCGCGCCGTGCTGGAAGGCCGGTTGCTCCACTTGGAGGGGGAGCTGCGGCGCCGGGGCGGGGCGCCGGCCGGCCCGCCGGGGCCGGGCGCGGACGCCGAGGCGACCGACACCTGGCTGCTGGAGCTGGAGCGGCGCGAGGTCGCCGAACGCCGGGTCAGCCTGAACACCGGGCGGGAACGCCTGCGCGAGGCCGTCGTGCTCCTGGCCCTCCATGTGCCGGCTGACGACCCCGATGGCGGGCTCCCCAGCCGCCAGCCGCGCGCCGGCGCCGGCGCGGCCGCGTTTGCGCGGGCCCTGCAGGCGGCCGAGATCAGCGCCCACCCGGTCCACGGCCGCCCGGCGTTGAGCCGGGCCGTCCGGGCGCTGCTGCCGCTGGCCAGCGCGGCGGGCATCCGGGCGTTTCCGGTGGCTGCCCACCAGGCCGCCGAGCTGGCCCTGGTGCCGGCGGGCCGGTCCAGCTCGCGGGGCGCGCCGGTGATCGGGCTGACCCCGGAGAAGACGCTCTACACCTACGGCGGGGCCGGGAGCAGCGGGCACCGGCTGCTGGCCGGCGGGAGCGCGGCCGGGCGCCGGGCAGCCGCCCGCCAATGGGCACTGCAAACGTACCTGGCGGGCGACGATCTGCTGATCTGGGACCCGGCGGGGGCCTGGGGCCGCTGGGTCGAGGCGCTCGGGGGCCGCTATCTCCGGCCCGGCGGGCCGCTGCCGGCCGATCGGCTGAATCTCCTGGCCGCCCCTCTGGGGATGCTCGATCAATCCGACTTCTTTGACGCCTGGGTGCGCGAGATGGCCGGCCTCTTCAGCTTGCTGCTGCCGCCGATCACCGGGCAGGATGGCGATGCGGTGCGCAGCCAGCTGGGCGCGGCCCTCTTGCAGATCGGCATGCATAGCCTGGAACAGGCCGATCCGGCCGGCTTAACGCTCGAAGCCCTGCACGCCGAGCTCCAGGCCGGCGGCTACCAGGCCTCCGCGTATGGGCTGGAGCAAATCGCGACGGGGCCGGCGGGCACCCTGTTCAGCCCGGCCCCGCCAGCGGCCGCGCCCGGCCTGGTGGCGATCGGGCCCCCTGACGACGCCCTGAACCGGGGAGTGGCGCTGCTGGCCGGGCGCCGGCAAGCGGCGCCCGGCCGTCTGGCGGCGCAGATCGCCCTGCGGCGGGCGCTCTGGCCGGAGACGGCGCTCCTGGGGCCGGCCCGCGCCGGGGGCCGGCGGGCCGTGGTGCTCGACGGCATTATCGAAGCGCTCAAACATGCCTACCTGGCCGCCGACTTGCTCCCCCTGGCCGCGCGCGCCGACGGCCCTATCGCCCTCTGGCTGCTGCCGGCAGACGAGGAGCTAGCGCCGCTGCTGGCGCACCGGGCCGGGCGCGCGCTGGTCCGCCCCATGGGCTGCTACGCGTTATTCGGGCCGGCGGCGGCCATGACGCCGGATCCGGCGACCCTGGCGCCGACCCCGGGCCTCGCGGCCCTGATCCAGGAGGCCCGGCTACCAAACCAGGCGGCGGCCGCCCTGCCCCTGCTGAGTGCCGACCAGGCGCTCATGCTGGTCGACGGCGCGGCCACGATCGTGGAAGTGATCACGAGCGGGTTGGCCGACCTCTAGAGGGCGGGGGTTGGGGGTTAGGGGTTGGGGTTGGGGAGCTTGCGGGCCCTGGATAGATCTGCTATAATAACAGCGTCTGTGGGCGTATAGCTCAGTTGGTTAGAGCGCACGGTTCACATCCGTGAGGTCCATGGTTCGAGCCCATGTACGCCCACCCATACGGCGAGCCCCGGTCCGCGCAAGCGCCGGGGTTTTTTCGCGGCCGGCGCCCAGCTGCAGCCTGGCCGGCCAGAAGGCGCCGCAACCGGGGCCGCGGCTGGATGGTGGATCGCCATCCGGCCGCGGTCCTACGCCCGGACAACTCAGAAAGGACCGCTTCGTGATTCACCATCTGCGCTATGCCATCGGCGTGACCGTCTGTGGGCTGCTCTGCGCCGTCACGCTGGCCTGTGACAGCGGCAGCCCCGCCGTGGCCCCCACGGCCAGCGCGCCGGCCACGGCCACCACGGCGGCAACGCCGGCCGGGGCCCCCGTATCCAGCACGGGGGCCGCGCCGACGAGCACGATCCTGCTAGCGACCGATACCGCCGCGCCCCCGCCGGCGCCGACCGCGCCCGCGCCGCCCCCCAGCAGCACCCTGCCCCCGCCCACCGCGGCCGGCATGGCGGCGACCGCCACGCCGGTATTCCTCCCGGCCACCGCGGTGCCCGCGCCGGCCACCGCGGCCCCCGGCCCGCCTACGGCGATCTCGGCGGCCGCCAGCGCGACCCCGGCCGCGCCCGCCGTGACCGCCGCCCCCCAATCCTCCCGGGTCGCGGGGGATCTGAGTGAAGTCTTGCGCGTGGCCCCGGGCAAGCATCGCATCGCCCTGACGTTTGACGCTGGGTCCACCGTGGGGCACATCCCGGAGATCCTCACCGCGCTGCAGCGCTATAATGCGCATATCACCTTCTTCGTCACCGGCCAGTGGGCCGAGCAGAACCCGGACCCGTTGCGGATGATCGTGGCGGCGGGCGACGAAATAGCCAACCACAGCTACTCCCACCCATCGTTTCCCAAGCTGACGGACGATCAGATGGTCACCGAGCTGCAGAAGTGTGAGACCATTATCCAGACGGAGACCGGCACCAGCACCAAACCCTACTGGCGGCCGCCGTTCGGCGATGAGACGGGCCATGTGCAGGATGTCGCGCGGGCCCAGGGCTACCGCTCCATTTACTGGACCTGGGATAGCCTGGATTCGATCGGCAAGCCCAAGACCAAAGATTTCATCCTCGCCCGCGTGACCGAGGCGCCGATCCAGCTGGACGGCGCGATCATCTTGCAGCACGTGGCCAGCGATCCCTCCGCGGCCGCCCTGCCCGAGATCCTCGATCGCCTGTATGCGCAGGGCCTGCGCGTGG
>DATGEF010000493.1:0-2877 GCA_035310405.1 Chloroflexia bacterium
CAATGCCGCGGCGGTGGCGGGCATCTGCCGGCAGCTGGATGGGCTGCCCCTGGCGCTGGAACTGGCGGCTGCTCGCATACGCCTGCTGCCGCCCGCCGCGCTGCTGGCCCGGCTGGCCGCTGCGCCCGGCTACGGTCCACTCGAGCTGCTGGCCGGGGGTAGCGAGCGGCCAGCCCGCCACCAGACCCTGCGTACCACCATCGCCTGGAGTTACGAGTTGCTGGACCCCACTGAACAGGCGCTTTTCCGCCGCATGGCCGTGTTTCGGGGCGGTGCCCGGCTGGCAGCTATCGTCGCGGTGGCGCGCGAACTACTACCCGCCGCGACGGGGGAGTTGGGTCTGGACGGGAGTGCGGCGGCAGAGGCCGAGACCGGTGGAGCAGCCCCGCCAGACGGAATCGAGGTGGCCGCCCGGCTGGCCTCCCTGGTGGACAAGAGCCTGCTTCGGCAGGTGGCCGCAGAAGGCGAAGCCCCCCGCTACATGCTGCTAGAGACGATCCGCGAATTCGCCTGGGAACAACTGGCGGCGGCGGGCGGGGAACAGGCGACCGGGCAGGCTCATGCGCGGGTCTATCTGATCCTGGCCGAAGCAGCGGTCCCACACTTCGATACCGCCCAGGAGTCCGCCTGGTTGGACCGCCTGGCGGCGGAGCAGGACAATCTGCGCGCGGCCCTCGATTGGGCGCGCGCCTCCGACCCGAGCATCGGCCTGCGCCTGGCCGCCGCCATCTGGCCCTTCTGGCGGAGCCGTGGGCATCTCCGCGAGGGCTACAGTTACCTGACGGAGTTCCTGACCCGCGCCCCGGCGCTGACCGCGTGGCGGGCCAAAGCCTTGCAAGGGGCGGGCGCGCTCGCCTATTTCCTGGGCGACCAGGAGGCCGCCGAAGCCTGGCACACCCAGAGCCTGGATTGCTATCATGCTCTGGGCGATATAGCGGGCGAAGCGGGGGCCCTGGCGGATGTAGCGATCTATGCCTATGAGCGCGGCGCGTATCCGGCGGCGCAAGCCCGCTATGAAGCGAGTTTGCGGCTTTACCAGCAGATCGCGCCGGGAGCCGGGCGGGCGTTTGTGCTGATGATGCTGGGGAACACGATCTTGCAGACGGGCGACGCGGCGCGCGCCAGGCACCTGCTCGCAGAGAGCCTGGATCTGTACCGGGCGGTCGGGGCGAACCGGGGCATTTTGATGGCGCTCACAGCCCAGGGTGAGATGGCCCGCCAGTTAGGTGCCGATCGGGCGGCGCGGACCTGTTACGCGCAATGTGTGGCCCTCTGTCGCGCCACGCAGAATACGCACTATTTGCCGTTAAGCCTGCATAATTTGGGACAAGCTCTTTTGCGCCTGGGCGACGATGCCCAGGCCGCCGCGACCTTTACCGAAGGACTGCGGCGCGCCGGGGAAGTGGGCAACCAGCGGGCCGCAGCTTTGTGCGTGGCCGGCCTCGGCGGCGTGGCCGTGGTACGGGGCCAGGCCCTACATGCCGCGCACCTGCTGGCGGCGGCCCCGACCCTGCTGACCGCCCATGGCCAGCAGCTGGAACCTATGGATGCTACGGTCTACGCGCAATTTGTGGCCCGAAGCCGGGAACAACTCGATCCGGCAACCTGGCAGGCCGCCTGGACCGCCGGCCAAACCCTGACTCTGGCGCAGGCTATGGAGTACGCATTGCAACCACGCCCGCCCGGCCCCGCCGCGGAGCCGGTATCACCGAGTGATACAAGGCCGGGCCATCCCCTGACCCCCCGCGAACGCGAGGTGCTGCGCTACCTGACAACCGGGCTGACCAATCGGCAAATCGCGGCGGTGTTGGGCATGAGTGTGAACGCCGTCGAGCGCCACCTGGGCACGATCTATAGCAAATTCGACCTGCACTCGCGTAGCGCCGTCACCCGCTACGCCATTGACCACGGCCTGATCTGAGCGCGCACCGCTGTGCTTCCAGATGGACACCCCGGCGATCAAAATCACTGGAATCCGTATCGGGGCGCGGCGATATACGTGCTATACTGCTACTCAAGAAATACGATGGCCTGCGGGCCAGTACCACTCAAAACAAAAGGAGCACACACCAATGATCAAGCATCTGTTACGCACCGTCCGCTATACTTTGACGACCCTCGCCACCGTCGGGTTTGGCGGCTTGTACAACTAAGCAGGAACGATCCTCACCAGAATTACCGCCCGGACCGAGGTCCGGGCGGTTTTCTATCTGCGCAGGCGGGTGTGCTATAATAGGGGCGGCGCTTACTTGGTTCCCGCTGGGAGACCGCGCATGACCCACCCGCCCATGGAAGCCTCGGACGCGGCGAACCCTATCGGGGAGTTCGCCGCGTGGGTGCGTGCGCGGCGCGCGGCGCTGGGGCTGACGCGGGCCGGGTTGGCGGCGCAGGCCGGCTGCTCGGTCGTCGCGTTGCGCAAGCTGGAAGAGGGCACCCGCCGTCCGTCGGCGGAACTCGCCACCCAACTGGCCCTGGCCCTCCGCCTGCCCCCCGCGACCTACGCCGCCTTCGTCGCCTGGGCCCGCGGCCACGCCGGGGCGGCCGCGCTACTCGAGGCCCTGCGCCGCGCGGAACTCGCCGAGACCACCATGTTGGGGCCGCTGTCTCACGCCCCGCTGCCCGCCGCCGCCACCTCCTTCGTCGGGCGCGCCGCCGAACTCGCCGCTATCCAGGCGCGGGTGGGGGGGCCGGCCGGCGCGGGCTTGCTGACCCTGACGGGCCCCGGCGGGGTCGGCAAAACCCGCCTGGCCCTTGAGGCCGCCGCGGCCCTGCAACCGGCGTTCCCCCACGGAGTCTGCTTCGTACCACTGGCCGCCTTGCGCGACCCGGCCCTGGTGCTCCCGGCCATCGCCCGCGCCATGGGCGTGCCGGAGACCG
>DATGEF010000494.1:0-11724 GCA_035310405.1 Chloroflexia bacterium
AGAAACCGGGGGAGCGCACGGCCGCGGTGCCGTGATTCGTTAGTGCTGTTGGAGGCGTGATCATGGCAACCACAACCCGGCGCGCCCAGGCGACAATGCTCGCCGGGCTGGGGGGCGGCCTGCTGGCGGGCTATCTGGTGGCCGACCTGACGCGGGTGCGGCGCACGGTGGCGGCGGCCCAGCTGGAGCTGCACCCGGTCGGCCTGAATTTCACGCTGGAGAACCCGGCCGCCCCGCGGGACCGGGTGCTGCGCTACCTGGCCCTGGGCGACAGCACGGTGCAAGGGGACGGGGCCAGCGCCCCGACCTGTACTGTGCCCTACCGCCTCGCCGAGCAGTTGCGCCTGGTCTTTCGCCGGGTCGAGTTGCGCAATATCGGGGTCAGCGGGGCGACGACCGGAGACGTGGTGCGCACGCAGGTGCCGCAGATCGCCGGCTTCCAGCCCGACCTGGTCACGATCTCGATCGGCGCCAACGACGTCACGCGACTCAAGCGCCGGGGCACGTACCTGGCGAATGTCGAGCGCATCCTGGGCGCTGTAGACGCCCAGCCCGGGGCGCGGGCGGTGATCCTTACGGTGCCGGCGCTCTACACCTCGCCGGTGTTGTCGCCGCTGCTGCGGGCGCTGGTGGGGCTACAGACGACGCGCTTCAACACGGCGCTGCCGGCCGTCGTGCGCCGCCACCGGGCCACCCTGGCCGACACCTACAACGGCACCCGGCACCAGTTCGCGCGCGATCCGCAGCTGTTCGCGCGGGATGGCTATCACCCCTCAGATGCCGGCTACGCCGTCTGGGCGGTGGCGGCCGCGCCGGCCGTGGCCCAGGCGATCGTCGACCTCTGAAGGGGTACTCAGGCTATGGCCGATCCGCTCTCCTCCGACATCCCGGGCGCGCCGGCCCGCATCGCCGCCGCGGCCGTCGCCCCGTCGCGCACCCGCGCGATCCCCCGCGATTGGGCGGGGGCGCAGCTGGTGGCCCGGCGCGAGATCGACGACCTGCTCAGCGACTGGCGTATCCTCGGCCCGGCCCTGCTCCTGGTGGTCGTCTTCCCCATCCTGATGGTGATCATGTCGGCGGAAGGCCGGATCTACCTGCTGCACCACCCCGGGAGTGTGTCGTTCTCGATCGTGACGCTCATCCCGTTCGCCATGATGCTGATCGGGTTTTTCCCGGTCTCCTTCTCGTTGATCATCGGCCTGGAGAGCTTCGCCGGCGAAAAAGAGCGCAACACCCTGGAAGCGCTGCTCGCCACCCCGCTCAGCGACCGGGCGCTGTACCTGGGCAAGATGCTGGCCGCCCTGGCGCTGCCGCTCGCCGGCAGCCTCGTCAGCATGGGCATCTACCTGGGGGGCGTGATCGCCTTTGTCGGCTACCGGCCCGAGTGGCTTATCGTCGGGGCCTTGCTGCTGCTCAGCGTGGCCCAGGCGCTGCTGCTGGTGGCCGCGGCGCTGATCGTCTCCAGCCACACGACCAGCGTGCGGGCGGCGAATTTGCTGGCCGCTTTCATTATCCTGCCGCTGAGCGTGCTGATCCAGGCGAACAATGCCCTGATCCTCTGGGGCGGGGCGGCGGTGTTGCCGCTGATTGCCCTGGCTATCGCCGTGTTCGCCGTCCTGCTGATCCGCAGCGGCCTGCGGCTGTTCAATCGTGAGCAGATCCTGGCCCGCGAGATGGATGATCTGCGCCCGCGGCAGCTGCTCGGCACCTTCCGGCTGTTCTTGCGTCTGCCGCCGCGCGCGGCCCTCGCGGCCCGTAGCGGGGGTGCCGCCGGGCCGGCCTCGCGGCCGTTCAGCCTGCGCCGCCTCTATGGGCACGATATCCCGGTGTTGCTGCGCCTGCGCTGGCCGGAGCTGGGCATTGTCACCCTCACCTTGATCGCGGCACTGGCCCTGGGCTGGGGTGTGGCCGCGTTCGTGCCGCTCAGCCTCGGCGACATACTGGGGGGCGACCTCTCGCGCGCAGCCCTGGCCGACCGCTTGCAATCGGCCGCCGGGCTGCAAGGCGGGGGCGGGCTGCTGGGCGGGATGGTGCTCAACATCCTGAGCGGCCTGCTGCGCTTGTTGCTCCTCAGCGTGGTGCTCATCATCCTCGCGGTGATCAGCTTCGGCACCTTGCCCCTGCTCTTCATGATGCTGATCGCGGCCCTGGCCGGCTTTGTGCTGGCCAAGCTGGCGCTGGCCGGGTTGTCCCTGGCCGTGCTCGGCGGCGTGCTGCTCTTCCCGTCGGTCCTCTTCCCGGCCCTGGCGATCTTGCTGCTGACCGCCTTTGCCGCCCGCTTCGGCCTGGCCGTCGCCGTGCCGCCGCCGGGCTTTGGCCTCGGCGAGAGCCTCTTACTGGCCCTGGCCGAGTATGTGAAGATCGCCGCCCTGGCTCTGCCGCTGCTGCTGCTGGGCGAGGTGATCCAGACGATCGTGCTGGCTCTGGCCGGCGCCTTCCTCTGACGGCGATGGCGACGCTGCGGGAGACTCTGGCGCTCGTCCCCGGCGAGCTGGTCGCCTTCGTCGGCGCGGGCGGCAAGACGACGACGTTGCAGCGGCTGCTGGGCGAGCTGCGCGCCGCCGGGCGCACCGTGCTGACCACCAGCACGGTGCATCTCTTCCCGCTCAAGGGGATGCCCCCGCATCCCTTCGTCATCGAGCCCGACCCGGCCCGGCTCGCTGCGATGTTGCCCGCGCTCCTGGCCGAGGCCGGGCACGTGCGCGTCGCGGCGGAGCAACTGCGCGCCGACAAGATCCGCGGGCTCGCGCCGGACCAGGTGGCCGCACTCAAAGCGCTGCCCGGGCTGGATCACCTGCTGGTGGAAGCCGACGGCGCCCGGCATCGCTCGCTCAAGGCGCCCGCCGCGCACGAGCCCGCGCTGCCGGCGGGCGTGGACGTGCTGCTGATCGTCGCCGGACTCGACGTGATCGGCCAGCCCCTGGACGACGCGCATGTCCACCGGCCGGAGCAGGTCATGGCCCTCACCGGCCTGCCGGCAGGCGCGCTCCTCACCCCCGCCGCGGTGGCGCAGGTGCTGACCAGCCCGGCGGGCGGCCTGAAAGCCGTGCCCCCCGGCGTCCGCTGCTGGGTCATCGCCACGAAGCATAGCCCGGCGACGGCGGCGGCCGGCGCGGCGCTGGCCGCCGCCGTGCGGGCCGTGGGCGACCCGCGTATCCAGGGCGTGGTGCTGCTCGGCGCCGGGCCTGGTTAACGACGTAGCACCGCTGCGAGCACAGTGGAGGCGCCTACTGCGGGGGCCGTGCCGTGTCCACGAAGGCGACCTCGTATAAGCGGGGCTCGATCGAGAGGGCTAACGCGGCGGCCTCGCGCATATGGGCACCCGCCTCGACATCCTGCAGCATCGCTTCAAAATCGCGCTGCGTGCGCCACTGGGCGTAGTTGACGACGTGCGTCTGATCGAGGCTCTTGTGAATGTTCGCGGAGATGAAGCCCGGCAGACGATTCATGACGGTCTGCGTTGCCGTGATTAGGAGATCCGCGAGGTGCTGCTGATTTTCCGGCGCTACCGTGAACACATTGATCAATGTCACCAGTTCCTGCTCGGTACTGATCGTGGTCATTGCCCTTCTCCTCCGTCGCGACCGGCATAGGCTGCCGATCGCGGTACATGCATCGAACTCTTCTACAGGGCTCAGGGGGCGGCGGACCACTGATCCGCCAGCGGGTCCCAGAACGGCCCCGTCAACCCGATCTGCGCAAAAATCCCCGGTGCTCGGGGCTTGCGTGGTCTGGGCCAGCGTTTCATACAATATGCAGCTTGACGGCCGTATCCAGGTCCATCTGCGCGGCCTGCCTTTCCCCGGGTGAGTATCCGTGCCTGCTGCTGCATGGATGAGTCCCGGGCGCATGCGGTGCGCCCGCGCGATCATGGTACACCGGGGAGATCGGGCTGTCAAGGAAATACGCCGTGGGCCTAGGGCTGTCTCCAAGTCGGGATCTTGTCACTCTGAGCGGAGCGAAGAGTCCGTCTCCCTGGGTCCAAGACGGATTCTTCACTGCGTTCAGAATGACAATTGCCTCGCCAGCAGGCAGCGGAGCCGACTTTGACACCGCCCTACAGTGGGCCAGGGCCTGCCTGGGTCCGGGACGGAGGGTGGATGAGCCGCAACTCGGACTGTGGGAGAGGGCTCTGCCCGCGCAATACTCGCCTCATGACCAGGCGGAGGTCGGCACCTACGCACGGCACGGTCCTGGGGCGGGACGCCTAGCGGCTGAAGCCGCGGCTACGCAGACGAAGCCCGCCTGCGCGGGCTGGCGGGCGTCACTCTTATGGGCGAAGGGTCCCTGGGTCAACGCACAAGCCCACCTGCCTGGGTCCGGGACGGAGGGTGGATTAGCCGCAACTCGGACTGTGGGAGAGGGCTCTGCCCTCGAAATACTCGCCTCATGACCCGGCGGAGGTCGGCAACCCACCCGCGCGGCCAGCGCTTCGAGGGCAGAGCCCTCTCCCACAGACGCTTCCGGCGCGGACCGGGGGGCAGCACATATGCCCCTGTTGCCGGCACGATCTATCCGCGCCGGAAGCCCCGTCGAGCCCGCGTAGGCGGGCTTTGCTCGTCGTTGCCGCGGCTTATGAACTCTTCCTATTAAATTCGGTATCGCGTGCGGCTGGCTGTACCGATTTAATTCGGAAACATTCATCAGCCGCCGGGTCTCCTCCCACCGCCGATCCCGCTGATGGGCACAGTATTGTGGCGAATGCCGACGCGGGCGACCTGTTGCGTGGCTGAGAGACCGGAACAGGGTTAGACGCCGGGGGCCGGCGCATCCGGCGCGCCACTCACGGGGGCCGGGGCGGCCAGGTGCATGCGGAGAGCAGCGACCTGGGCCGCGTCGGCCGCGGCGGCGGGGTCGCCGTTGGCATGCTTGATCGCCACCGCCCGGTCCAGCAAGGCGACGGCGCGCGCCCGATCGCCACTGTCGAAGAAGAGCCCGCCGAGGTTCCACAGAGCCCGCCCGGTGGCGGGGTGGGTGGGGCCGAGCGTGGCTTCGCGAATGGCGAGGGCACGCTCGAAGAGGGGCCGCGCCCCCGCGATGTCCCCCTGGTCCGCCAGCAGGATCGCCAGGTTGTTGAGACTGCGGGCGGTGTCGGGGTGGGTGGGGCCGCGGGCCGCTTCGCAAATGGCGAGGGCACGCTCGTAGAGAGGCCGCGCCCCTGCGGTGTCCCCCTGGGTATAGAGCAGGTTCGCCAGGTTGTTGAGACTGCGGGCGGTGTCAGGGTGGGTGGGGCCGCGCGTGGCTTCGCAAATGGCGAGGGCGCGCTCGTAGAGGGGCCGCGCCCCCGCGATGTCCCCCTGGTCCGCCAGCAGGACCGCCAGATTGTGGAGACTTTGGGCGGTGTCGGGGTGGGTGGGGCCGAGCGTGGCTTCGCAAATGGCGAGGGCACGCTCGTAGAGAGGCCGCGCCCCCGCCGTGTCCCCCTGGGTATAGAGCAGGATCGCCAGGTTGTTGAGACTGATGGCGGTGTCGGGGTGGGTGGGGCCGAGCGTGGCTTCCCGAATGGCGAGGGCGCGCTCCAAGAGGGGCCGCGCCCCTGCATCGTCCCCCTGGTCCGCCAGCAGAACCGCCAGATTGTGGAGACTTTGGGCGGTGTCGGGGTGGGTGGGGCCGCGCGTGGCTTCGCAAATGGCGAGGGCACGCTCGTAGAGGGGCCGCGCCCCCGCGATGTCCCCCTGGTCCGCCAGCAGGTTCGCCAGGTTGTTGAGACTGGCCGCGGTGTGAGGGTGGGTGGGGCCGAGGGCCGCTTCGCAAATGGCGAGGGCACGCTCGTAGAGAGGCCGCGCCGCCGCGGTGTCCCCCTGGTCCGCCAGCAGGCGCGCCAGGTTGTGGAGACTGGCCGCAGTGGTGGGGTGGGTGGGGCCGAGGGCCGCTTCCCGAATGGCCAGGGCGCGCTCATACAGCGGGCGGGCCGCCCCGTAGTCCCTTTGCAGCCGTAACAGCCGGGCCAGCCCATCCAGCAGCCGTGCAGTGCCGGTATCGCCCCGCGCTGCGGCCGGCTCCACCAGGTGCCGGCCGTGCGCTAGGTACGCCTGCCCGGCCAGCGGGTAGCCGGCGTCACAGATCGCAGCCAGCTCGTCGGCTAGCGCCGCCTCCAGCGCCGCCCGCTCCCCGTCCGTCGCGGGTGCTCGTGTGCGGACGTAGGCCATCAGCAGGCGGTGCAGAGTCACGGCCTCCGCCGGCCAGGGCTCCAGCAGCCCCAGCGCCGCCAGCCGCTGCCCGGCGGCCGCCGCCTGCTCCTGTGCGGCCCCGTCGTCTGGGTCCAGCCCCCCGGCCCGCACCAGCAGCCGCCAGGGGATCGGCGCCGGGGCGCACAGCGCCGCCCGGTGTAAGAGCATGCGCGCCAGGGCATCCACCGGAGCCGCTGGGTCCAGCCGGTCATAGCTGAGCGCGAAGGTCGCGGCGATGCTCGGCGCGTGGCCGGTCGGCAGCGCCTCGGCCAGCTCTGCCGCCAGCGAGGGGTGCGCCAGGCCGGCGGCGCGCAGCCGCGCCAGGTAGGCGACCACGGCCAGCCCGCTGTCCGCCAGGTACGCCCCGGCCAGCGCCAGCGCCAGCGGCAGATCCCCCAGCTCGTCGCAGACCGCCGCCACGGCCAGCGCGGTGCCGGGGTCCGCCAGCAGGCCGGCCACCGGGCGGGCGGCGGCGCGGGCTTGCTCCCCCAGCAGCAGCGCCTGGCTGGCCGGGCGCGCCAGCGTGCCCAGCGGCAGGCGAGTCACCCCGCTGCGCCCCGCCCAGAGCGGGTAGCGGCTGGTAATCAGCACCCGGCTGCAGCTGCCCGGCTTGGGGCGCCAGTCTTGCAGCAGCGCCGGGTCCTCCAGGTTATCGAAGATCAGCAGCCGCGGGGGGGCCGGTTGGTCCCAGGCCCGCCGCACGGCGGCCAGGTTCTGTTCCAGGGCCTGCGGCTCCCAGCCGGGCAGGCGCAGCCCATCCGGCCCGGCCAGCGCCGCCACCTGTCCGGCGATGCCGGCCGGCGGGTCCATGCGCAGCCAGAAGACCCCGCCGGGGTAGGCGGCCCGCCGGCGGTGGGCATACTCGATGGCGAGTTGGGTCTTGCCCATGCCGCCCGTGCCGGTCAGCGCCGGGATCTGCCCGGCCTGCAAGAGGTCGTGCAGCCGCTCCAGCTCGGCCTCTCGGCCGACAAACTGCGGGTTGGGGTAGTAGGGCACGCCGAACGGCCCGCCGCTCGGCGCCGGCGCCAGCACGGGCCACTGTTCGCGCAGCGCCTGGAGCGGGAGACTGGTGGGGTTGTCCTTCAGCGCGGCGGTCAGCAAGTCGGGTAGCTTATCCTGCGCCTGGGCCCAGGTCAGCAGCGCGAACACAGTGTCAGCGAGGCCCGCGGCTTCCGGGGCCAGCGCGTTGAGGTTCTGGCCGAGATGGAACTGGACGGCGCGCGCCAGGTCCGCGCGGGCCGGGAAGGCGGCCAGCAGGGCGGCGGCAAAGGCTTGCAAGAGTAGCGGATCGGCCATGCGCCCAGTATAGCACACGGCGACAGGCACGGGGCGCGGGCGGGGTGCTCGGCAGGATTTTGCCCAGGCGGCAATGCGCCCGCGGGCGGCGCCGGGGCGGTGCCGCGGGCTGCTCCGGCAGGGGGCCGGGAGCTGGGGACCGCGTAGGGGCGAGGCATGCCTCGCCCGTGGGGGGGCGCGGATCGGCTGGGCCACAGCGGCTGGGGACCGCGTAGGGGCGAGGCATGCCTCGCCCGTGGGGGGGCGCGGATCGGCTGGGCCACAGCGGCCCCCCCGCTGAGTTGCCGGGCGTTGTAGAGGACCGCTCCCCACCACGGGCGAGGCATGCCTCGCCCCTACCGCGCCTGATCCCGCCCCCGCGCGGCGCAGAGAGTCAACTGACGTGCGCCCTACAAACCTACGATCCTTCGTGGTTCTTCGTGTCCTTCGTGGATGATTTATGGCGCCCGCTTCCCTAACCGCCGGTCTGCACTTGATCCGCGGATGTATACTGGAGAGGTAGCGGAGGAGCAGCCCTTGTCTACCGAGCACGATACCCCCGCGGCGGCCCATGAGTCGGCGGCGGTGATCTCCCCGGCGGCGGGCCTGGCGCGCGCCCCGGCGGAGGCGCCCGGGCTGGCGATCGGCGGCCTGGCCGCGCGGCTGGCCCAGCCCGAGATTCAGGGACCGGGCAACGGGCCGGTGCGGCAGGCGGCGATCGTGCAATTGCAGCAGACGCACGGCAATCGCGCGACCCAGCGCCTGCTGCACCGCCAGCCGGCCGCGCCCGACCCCCCGCCAGTGCAACGCACCGCCGAGGTCGCCGCGGCCCCGGCCCCGCGAGTGGCGGTGCAACGGGATACCCCGGCCCCCGCGGCCGATCAACAGCAAGTCGAGAATGCCAGCCCCACCCCGCTGCGGACGATCGACGACCTGATCACCCTGGTGCAACACGTGGAAAGCGCCTACCCCGGCGACAACTGGCAAGGCATCACGACGCGCATCCGCAAAGCGTATTATGACGGGTTTTTGTGGGATTCGATGATCAAGGATCGCGAAGCCCATAAGGGCCTCACCACGCCGCCGTTAACCGCGCCGGATTATAAAGCCTTCGCGACCGCCAAGGATCACCCGGAGATCACGGTGAACGGCGCCAGTATCGATATCGGGCACGTCTTCACCGGGTTAGACGCGATGAACTTCCCGAAAACCGGGACGATCATGGGCGCCGCCGGGGTCGAAGGCCCGCCCGGCGCCACCTGGGGGGGCGATGTCGGCAGCGCCCTGGCGGAATGGGACCTGAGCTCACCGAAGGACCGGGCGCGCCGGCTGGACTTCTACAAGAAGTTCGCGTCCAGCGACGATATGCTGGGCGATGTGGACGGCATCGCGCTGAGTGCGCCGCCCGCGGCCGGAGCCAGCAGTGGGACGCTCTCGGAGCGGCTGCGCACGTATTACAAGGGCACGGCCGGGGCCGCGGCGGGCGTCAGCCAGCGGTTCACCAAATTTGCCCAGGCCTCGGGGTTCACCTGGACGGGCCGCGGCGGCGGTATTCAGCTGGACTCGGCGGCGAAAGACCACATCCGCCGCCAGATCGATACTTTTGGGGTGCAATGGCGGCGGAAGCGCGGGGGGCAGACCGGCGCCAACTGGTTCCATGACGAGGACCTGGACTGGTTCCGCGACCAATTCGTCACCTGGGTTCAACAGGGGCTGGCCGCCGAGAACCCCTAACCCCCTGACGGCCGCCGAGGGGCCGGACACCGGATGCGGCGGCAGACCTCTCCCCTAGCCCCTCCCCGGCGCGGGGAGGGGAACGTAGGGCCCGCGGCGGGCCACGGTTACCTCGCCGCCCCGCCGGCCCGCCGTCTGCGCCCCTCCCCGCGCCGGGTTCAGGAGCGGACCGATCGGGCAGGCACCGAGGGTCGGTGCTGGGCTATGGCCCGCGCCTGAAGCGTCTGTGGGAGAGGGCTCTGCCCTCGCAATACTCGCCGCACGATCTGGTGCGGGATCGCGACCCACCCGCGCGGCAACGGCTTCGAGGGCAGAGCCCTCTCCCACAGTCCGTATGACGGCTCATCCACCTCTGCCGGCGTACTTGTGTTCTGTGCCGCCCCACCGGCCCGCCATCTGCTCCCCTCCCCGCGCCGGTTCAGGAGCGGACCGATTGGGCAGGCACCGGGGCATCGGTGCTGGGCTATGGCCCGCGTCTGAAGCGTCTGTGGGAGAGGGCTCTGCCCTCGAAGCTCTGGCCGCGCGGGTGGGCCCGATTCCGCGCCAGGTCGTGCGGCGAGTATTGCGAGGGCAGAGCCCTCTCCCACAGTCCGCATGACGGCGCATCCCCTCCGTCAACAGCCCTGCCGACCTACGCGTGTGCTGCGCCGTGTACAAAGTACGATCTGTGCCGCCCCGCCGGCCCGTCGTCTTCTCCCCTCCCCGCGCCGGGGAGGGGCGGGGGAGAGGTGCGTTCCCGCGCCGCCATCTAGCCGGCCACCCCCGCGCCTAGACCTCGCCATACGGATACTTGGTGCGCCGCTCGATCAGCGCGACTTCCGCGGGGGTCAGGGCGAACAGGGCGTAGACGCGGGCGTTGAGCGCGGTTTCGTGGGCGACGATGGCGCGGGTGGCGGCCTGGTGGGCGGCGCATTGCTCCGCGAACCACTCTTCCCAACCGTCGCGCGCTTTGGGGGGGATCGTGCGCTTGAACACCTTGTGCAGCTCGGCTTGCCAGCCCGCGAAATCGAGCGTCCACCATGCCGTCAGCTTGTCGTTCAAGCCCCGGCCCGGCGTGCCCAGATCCGCCAGGATGCGGTGCTGGGTCTTGCGGTGCAACGCGTAGCGGGCCCGTGCCTCCGCCGTGATCGCTAGCGCCAGCGTCCCCAGCGCCTCCCGCTCGGCCGGCGGCGGGTCCGGGATGGGGAGCAGGGAGATGAACTGGCTTTTCTGCTGATAACGCATGCTCCCTGCCCGCTCACCGAGTGGTACGCACAATTGTGATACACAAAACCACAGGGCACGCGATTGAAGGATAGCCAGTATGCTGGGATCCGGAATTATGGCAATGAACCCTTTGTCGTTAACGAATGAGCCCGTCTCGTTCCAGGAGAAACGCGGGAGTTTTGTTATATCTGGCCAAACGATTTTTGGCTGCTCGAAAGCCTCATAATAATCCACAGAGTCCTGAATTTCATACCATTGGTATGGGCCCGGCTTCCGACCCGGCCATAGTTGGGCGTTGTCCCAATCGGTCGGACGCGGCTCTAATTGGCTGCGGAACTGCTCCAGGTATGCTTTGACCGCCGGGTACGAGTCAATCTCGATACCTCGGCGGGTGAAAATCAGCCAGCGGCCCTCGTTTTCCTGATACCAGGGCCGCAGGTCCTCGCCGCGCAATAGCGGCTTGAGGATGGCAGCATTGGCCGGGTCAGCCACGACCAGCCGATCGTGTGTCGCCTGATCGACGATGAACGCCTCGTTGAGCCCGGTCACCACCCCACGGTACATCTGCTCGCCGACGACTTCGCCCAGCGGGCGGCCGGCGGCCAACAGCTTCTGGAAGACGCGCCGTTCCTCGTCATCGCCCATCTGCCAGCCGCTATCGTCCTGGTTATAGATCGCGACGGGCGCGAGTTTGGCAGGCACGCGCCCGGCGAAATCCTGGAGCCCTTCGCCACGGGTGAAGACGGCAGCTTGGGCCGTCTGGTCCGCCGCCGGGGTGTCTCGCCGGAGGACCAGAATCGCCGGGTAAACATCGGGCGCATCGGCAAAGACCCGGTTGTCGCCCAGGTCCACGAGCGATTCGACCGCGACTTTCTCGCGCAAATAGGCACGCAAGGGGGTCGCGTAGTTGGCGCGCAGCCAGCTATTGCTGCTGATATAGGCCAGGTGCCCGCCACGGCGGAGCAAATGCAGCCCCTGGGCGATGAAGTAAACGAACAGGTCGGCGGTGCCCTGATAGACTTCGGGGTAGGCCGTCGCGAAGTAGGGCTTGAAGGCGGCCAGTGCCTCTTGGCGCACGTAGGGCGGGTTGCCGATCACCGCGTCGAAGCCGGCCGCATCGCCTTTGGGCTCGCCATGGGCGTCGAAGAACACCTCCGGGAAGGCCAGCTCCCAGTGGAAAAAGCGGCGCTCGGCGGCCACCCGTTCCACGTCGGCTTGCCAGGCGTCGAATTTGGGGGTGGTGGCTACGGCCCGCCCGGCGGCCACGTAGGAAAACAGGGTCCACAGGCCGGGGTCCATGCTCACGCCGAAGGTGGTGGCGATCACGAAATCGGCCAGG
>DATGEF010000495.1:0-10946 GCA_035310405.1 Chloroflexia bacterium
CGGTTATACGGGCTCCCTTGCTGGATGACGGGCACGTCGACGTTGCGCAAGAAATCGTCCGCGTAGCGCTCGGTCACCCCGGTGGGGTAGAAGATGCGCCCGATCTCGTCCAGGAACACGCGCCGAAAATCTTCCCGGAAGTAGGTGGTTTCGATCTTGCGCTCGGTATTCTTCTGCAGCTCCAGGCCCTGCGCATCGAAGAAGCGGATGTCGAGCACGCGGCTGTCGACCGGTGAGAGGCGCAGGTGCATACCGCCCAGGGCGTCGCTGATCCGTGTCCAGTAGCGGGTCACGGGGATGGGCACCGAGCCCATATCGGCAACATGGATGCCGGCCGAGGGCAGCCCCGAGATCACGGCCCGCTTGAGCATGCGGGTGATATGGTGCGCGTCGCGGTTCACGGCAACCATGCCACCGCGGGTCAAGGTCGCCCCGTACGCGGCGCCCAGCTTGGCGGTGAACTCGGGGGTGAGGTCGACGTTGACCACGCCGGTGACCCCAAAGCGCCCGAAGAGGTTGCGGCGGCCCTGCGCGCCCCAGATCAGACTGGTCGAGAGGGTGGCCCCCGCCTCGATCTCTTTATCGGGCCAGACCTTGACGCTCGGCTGGATCATGGCGCCCTCGCCGACGATCGTGTTATCGCCGATGACGACACCTTCAAAGATCATCGCCCGGCTCTTGACGCTCACCTGGCGGCAGAGAATGGCGCCGCGCACCTCGGCCCGCTCGCCGATGTAGCAATTGCGCCAGATGATGCTGCGGTCGATGATCGCCCGGTTGTCGATAATCGTGTAGTCGCGGATGACGGCCGGGCCCTGGATGGTCACCCCTTCTTTGATCTTGACCCCCGAAGAGAGATAAATCGGCCCGTGCAGATGGGCGCTGGGGTCGATGTCGACGTCGTCGTCGGCCCAGACGCCCGGCGCGATTTGCTTGCCGGCGCGCGGCACGCTCACCTGCCCCTCCAGCAGGTCGGCCGTGGAGCGCATATAGTCGGGGAGGCTGCCGATATCGCACCAGTAGCCGTCGGCAACATAGCCGTACATCGGGTCGCCCTGCTCGAGCATCATCGGGAAGAGGTTCATGCTGAAGTCAAAGACCTTGCCCGGCTCGAAGTAGCGCAGGATCTTGGGGTCGAGCACATAGATGCCGGTGTTGACGGTATCGGAGAAGACCTCGCCCCAGGAGGGTTTCTCCTGGAACTGCTTGATGCGCCCGTCGTCGCCGATAATGACGACGCCATATTCGAGCGGGTTGGGCATGCGCTTCAAGACCAGCGTGGCCAGCGAGCCCTTCTCCTGGTGGAACTGCACGGCCCGCGTCAGGTCAAAGTCGGTGATCGCGTCGCCGCTGATCAGTAAGAAAGTATCGTCGAGCCACTTCTCGGCCTGCTTGACGCTGCCCGCGGTCCCGAGGGGGGTTTCCTCAATACTGTAGTGGATCGTCATGCCCAGGCTGCTGCCGTCGCCGAAAAACTCCTGGATGTTCTCGGCCAGGTATTGCAGGGTGACCACGACTTCGTCGATGCCATGCTGCTTGAGCAGCTCCAGGATGTGGGACATCACCGGCTTGTCGACGACGGGCACCATCGGCTTCGGACGGCGCAAGGTCAGGGGCCGGAGGCGGGAGCCTTCGCCCCCGGCCATCACAACTGCCTTCATGGGACTTCCTCCTCAGTGCGGCAACTCGGACCCCGCATCCCCGATCCGCCCCTCGGCGGCGGGTCATCCGGGGCGGGCGCGTGGTTCTGCGGCGATTATACACCCGCGTGCCTGGTCGAGTCAAAACGAGTAGGCAGTCGGCAGTAGGCAGTGACGGGGATCCGGTGCAACGATTCATCCACGAAGGACACGAAGGAACACGAAGAACGGGATGGAGAGGTGGGCGCACTGGTCCGGGTTGGCGGGGTTGCCGAATCTGCGGCCGGCGTGTGATAATAGATCCACAACCGGCCAACCACCGTCGGTCTCTTGCTACCGTTATTATGTGTACCAACAACCGATAACCAACAACCAACTACTGACGACTGCCGACTCGTTCGTCACTGCCTACTGCCTACTGCTTACTGCCTACTCGGAGGGCCTGCCATGAGCCGCCGTTATTCGGGCGAGTATCCGCGCCGCCGCTCCCGGCGCGGGGGGCGCGGGGAGGGGGGCGGCCGCCGCGGGGGCCGGCTGGTCAGCAACCCGCTGATCCTGGTCGGGATCGGGCTCTTTGTCGTCGGGCTGCTTGGCACCGTCGTCCATATCGCCAGCATCCCCATCTCGTCGGAGCTCGGCACCTGGAGCCTGATCTGTTCGAATATCCTCTTGATTATCGGCGCGTTTAGTCGCGAGATGTAAGGAGATCGCCCATGAAACCTGCTCTTTTCTTCCGCATCACCGCGGGCCTCGCGGCCTGCATGACGATCGGCCTGGCCGTGGGGCCGCACCCGGCCGCCCAGGCGGCCGATTTCGCCGATAGTGCCTTCCTGCACACCTGGCAGCGCATCGATCAACCCGTGGCCGCCCGGCAGGTGCAACGCTCCTGGTATTGGGGCCCGGCCCCCGCCTGTAGTGCGCGCGAGCCCTACCGCGAAGCGCCCGACGGCAGCGGGACCCGCCTCGTGCAGTACTTCGACAAGAGCCGCATGGAGCTGAATAACCCGGCCGGCGACCCCACCAGCCCCTGGTATGTCACCAACGGCCTGCTGGCGTATGAGCTGATCGCCGGGGTGGTTCAGATCGGCAACAGCAGCTATGAGACCCGCACGCCGGCCGATATTGACCTGGCCAGCGACCTCGACGACACCAGCGCCCCGACCTATCATAGCTTCCAGTCGGTCACCTCGACTCCGGCCGGGCAGCACCTGGCGCCCAGCCTACTGGGCCGGCAGGTGACCGCGACGATCGACCGCAATGGCACCGTCGGCAACGACCCAGCCAAGATCTACTACCCCGGGACCGATATCACCCACTACGACGCCACCACCCAGCATAATGTCCCGCGGGTCTTCTGGGATTATATCAATGCCAGCGGCCCTGTCCTGGTCGGCGGGCAACTAATTACCGGCAAGCTCTCCGATCCCGCCACTTTCGTGACCGGCCTGCCGATCAGCGAAGCCTACTGGGCACATGTGCGAGTCGGCGGCCAGCCCACCGATGTGCTGATCCAGGCCTTCCAGCGCCGGGTGTTGACCTACCTGCCGGCGCTCCAGGCGCCCTGGAACGTCCAGATGGGCAATATCGGGGCGCATTACCTGCTCTGGCGCTACGGCAACAGCCCGTGCAACCTGCCGCCGCCCGGGCCGACGGCGACCGCCACGCCCGTGCCGCCCAGCCCGACGCCCGGCCCGCCCGCCGCGGTGCCGCTCTATCGCCTGCACAACCCGAAGTCCGGAGAACACTTCTATACGATCGACCCAGCCGAACGGACCCAGCTGCTGCGCCGGGGCTATGTGGCCGAAGGCAGCGAAGGCCGGGTCTGGAACCAGAGCGTCCCGGACACGGTGCCGCTCTACCGGCTGTACAACAACCAGATCGGCTTAGCCAGCCGCCACCTGTACACGACCAACCCCAAGGAGCGCGCCTATCAGATCAGCCTGGGCTGGGTCGAAGAGTTCGCCCCCGGCGGCGGGCCCGGCGCCGGCTATGTCTATCTCGCGGCCGGCAAAGGCACCACGCCCCTCTACCGTTGGTATAACCCCACCCTCAACGATCACATCTGCACCATCAACCCGGTGTCGTTGGTGCAGTATGGCTACAAGTTCGAAGCCGCCATCGCCTATGTGCTGGTGCCGTAGACGAGTAGGCAGTAGGCAGTGGCGCGGGGGTCTGGGGCGGGACGCCCGGCACCTGTAATATTTTGTCCCGTCGCGCGTAGTGACTCTATGGTAGCATCCGTAATCGGAGGATGGCACCCGTAGGCCCCGCGGTGTGCGCCGCGGGGCCGTCTTGCCCCAAAAGCACAGCCCGCCCCCGCGCCGGGGATCTGATTTGCAGGGAGCGCCCGTATTATTGTACAATAGATGTGCCCTGTTGCCGCCGGGCGGGTAAAGAGCTACCGGGTAAAGAGCTACCGGGTAAGAAGCTACCGGCGATCCGGATCGCCCAAAACTGAATCTGCTGCCTCGAGGTGCTGTTATCTCGCCGCCCCGGGCGTTTTGCGCTCCGCCGGGCGGCCCATCAACCTGAAGGACCTGCATGAAGACACAAAGCCGGACTTCCACAGAACGCGCAGTGCCCTCTCCGGCGGATGAGGCACCCATCGCCCGGACCGGGACCCTGCCCGTGCGCAGCGCGCCCCGGGGCACCGGGCCGGCCGCCGCCCCCCCGCCAGTCACCTACGCCCCGGAGGCGCCCGAGGTCGCGGTCTCGGCGGAGCCCGCGCGCGGGCCAGCATCCTGGCTCACGCTGGAGAACGGGCTCTATTTGCTCTTCTTCGTCCTGGCCATCATCACCCACTTCTGGGACCTGGGGGTAAAAGGCCTGCACCACGACGAGAGCCTACACTCGGTCTATTCCTGGAAGTATTATACCGACCTGGGCTATATCCACTCGCCGATGATGCACGGCCCGGAGCAGTTCCACTTTATCGACCTGGCTTTCCTGCTGTTCGGCGCTACCGACGCCACGGCCCGCTTCGCCTCGGCCACCTGTGGCGTCTTCCTGGTCATGGCCCCCTGGTTCCTGCGTCGCCAGCTCGGCCGCTGGCCCGCCCTCGCCGCGAGCTTCTTGATCCTGATCTCGCCCAGCTTTATGTACTTTACCCGCTTCGCCCGCGAGGATTCCATTTACGCGGCGATGGAGATGCTCTTCGTCCTGGGGCTCTGGCGCTTTGTCGACGAGCGCAAGCCGCGCGATTTTTATGTGCTCTGCGCCGGCTACTCCCTGATGTTCACGATCAAAGAAAGTGCCTACCTGACCACCGCCGTCGTCGGCTTGCTGCTGGTGGGCCTCTTTGCCTGGCAGATGGGCAGCCGGCTGTTCAGCACCTTCCTGGGCTACCTGGTCGTGCTCGGCGCGGCCTCACTTTTTATCTTGAAAATGCCAGCAGACGTGGCCAAGACCTTGTTTGGGCAACCCACGCCGCCCGCCCTGCCCAAAATCCCGGATCAGGATCCCTCGCCGGCCGCCATTTCGAGCTTCGTCAGCGGGCTGGTTGCTAACCCGCTGATCCAGGTCGCGGCCGGCGTGACGATCCTCTGGCTGGCGGTCTGGGGCTACCTGATCTGGGACCAGAGCCGGCGCATCCGTCTGGCCCAGGTGGCCGCAACCAATGGCCGGGCCGCCCGCGCGGCCTATCTCCAGCAACAGAATGGCCACGAGGCCGGCGCCGATGACGTCACGCGGCCCCTGCCCGCCGCGGCGGGCAACGGCACGCCGGCCGGGCGCAGCACCGCCGCCCTGGCCCAGACCGCCGAGGATCTCGGCGAAGCGGACGAAATCGCGGCCACCGCGCCCCTGGGGACCAGCGAAGTCGAAGATGGACCGTTGGAGGACCCGGGCGCGGACGCGCCGGCCCCCCTCGCCGTCCCGCCCCCGCCGCGCCCCCGCCGGGTCATGGTCGAGGCCGTCCCCGCCGGCCCGGGCTTGTTTGAGCAATACCAGCCCGGCTCGCTGCCGTACGCCCTGGGCTACCTGTTCCAGAATGTGTCCGTGCTGCTCACCGGGCTCGGGATCGCCCTGTTGCTCTATGTGGCGCTCTACACCAGTATGTTCACCAACATCAACGGCATCGGCACGGGCATGTTTGGCTCCATCGGCTACTGGCTGGCCCAGCAGGACGTGCGCCGCGGCGACCAGCCCTGGTTCTACTACTTCGTCTTGATCCCGATCTATGAGCCGCTGATCCTCTTCTTCGGCTTCACGAGCATCGCCTATTTCGTGGCTAAGGGCGTGAAAGCCCTGCGTACCGGCACCGTTACCCGGACCCCCAAAGCGCCGGTCGTGCCGGGCGCGACGGCCGGCTTCAACGTCGGCAAGGAAGTCCATTTCGCCGAATTCCGGCCCTTCCTGGTGCTGTTCCTGATTGCCTGGTTCGTGGGCGCCACCGCGCTCTATTGCTGGGCCGGCGAAAAGATGCCCTGGCTCATGATCCACATGGTCCAGCCGATTGCCTTCCTGGCGGCCCTGAGCCTGGGCCAGCTCGTCAAGAGCATGATCCGCAACCGGCGGGCGCGGGCCGTACTCTACGTCGCCCCGGCTCTCGAAGCGCCCCGCCCGGCCGGCAGCCGCAAGGCGGCACCCGTGATCCAGCCGGTGGTCTCGCCGTGGTTTACGCTGACTAATCCGACGTCCTGGGTGCCCTTCTTCAGCTTCCTGAGCCTCTTCCTGCTGCTCAGCGTCTTCTGGGCGATGAATATCACCCACCGCGTCATGAACGACGACTACGCGAACTGGTGGCAGCTGCTGATCTGGCCGGCCCTCTTGCTGTTGCTGGCCGCCGGCTATTGGAGCCTCATCGGCGGCGGCCGCGTGCTCCGCTATGTGCTGACCGGCATCCTGATGCTGCTCAGCGTGTATGGCATCCGCTCGGCGATCCAGCTCTCGTTCTACAACGCCAGCGACGCGCGCGAGATGGCCGTCTATGTCCAGACGACTCCCGACACCGTCCGCGCCGCCGACACTATCGACCGGCTCTCCATCGACCAGACCGGCGCCCGCGACCTCAAGGTGGCCTACGATAGCCTGGCCTCCTGGCCCTGGGAGTGGTATCTGCGCGATTACAAGAACAAGCAGTTCATGGGCGGGGATGGGCCGAAGACGGCGCCCGCGCCCGATGTCGCCGTGCTGGTAGTCGACTCCGCCTGGTACGACAAGGCCACGTCCGGCCAGGCGCCCCAACTCGCCAACTATGTCGGCGTCAAGTATCCCATGCGCTGGTGGTTCCCGGAAGACACCTATCGGAACTTCGTGCCCAGCACCTGGGATGAGCTCGACCCGGCCCAGCCGGCCAAACCCGACGGCTCGCCCAATTACCAGATCGACGCGGCCGGCAAGACTGTGAAAGCCCCGGTGCGCCAGTTCCTGGGCGCGCTGGACACGATCTTATATACCCTGCGCACGCCGGCCGAGCAGGGCAAGCTCTGGAAGTACCTGGTCTATCGCCAACCCTATGCCGCCCTCGGCTCGACCGATATGGCGGTCTTTGTGCGCCGCGACCTGGTGGATCGCTACAACTATCTCGCCAGCTTGAATCTGCCGAATTACGATAACCTGGTTTCCCATTAAGGGCCCGCCCCGCGTGCGCGGGATCCTGGGGCCAAGCTGCTCGCTGAGCATATCGCTGAGCAATGCAATAAGGTAAGGAGACGTTTCTGTTGGAATCTACGATCAACCGCCGCCCCGCCTCCCGCCTGTCGGTCCTGGACCAGGCTTTCGACCTGTCGCGGGTCGACTGGGGGGTCGTCTATTTCGTCGTGCTGATGGTGATCGTCGTCGGCACCCGGTTCTGGGACCTGGGCAGCCGGGCGCTGCACCACGACGAGTCGATCCACGCCTACTACTCCTACCAGTTCCTGAACGGGAACCCCTGGAAGTATGACCCGGCCTATCACGGACCCTTCCTGTATGCGATCGTGGCCCTCGGCTTCGGCCTGTTCGGCGCCACCGATGCGACGACCCGGATCATGCCGGCCCTCTTCGGCACCATCTTGATCGCCATGTGCTGGCTGCTGCGGCCCTATATCGGCCGCCTGGGCGCCATTGCCGCCGCCACCATCGTGACCTTTTCGCCGAGCATCATGTATTACTCGCGATCCCTGCGCCACGATATGTTCGCCACGGTCGGCACCTTCATGCTCTTCCTGGCCATCCTCGGCTTCCTGCGCACGCATGAGGGCAAATTCCTCTACCTGGGCGCGGTCGGCCTGGGCATCGCGGTCGCCAGCCACGAGCTGATCTATATCAACCTGGGCATCTTCGGCCTCTTCCTGATCATCGTCTGGGGCATCCTCCGCGGGCTGGGGGCACCGGGCGATCCAGATCGCCGCATGGAGGTCGACCCCGTCACCAGCGCCCTGCGGGCCATCCCGCAACAGCGCTGGGCCGCCCTCGGGGCGCTCGGAGTGCTGGTCGGCATCTATGTCGTCTTCTACACCAACCTGATGACCGATATCAGCGGGCTCGATGGGATTATCCGGGGCTTCGCCTACTGGCTCGACCAACACCATGTGGCGCGCGGCGACCAGCCGATCTGGTACTATGCCCTCCTGCTGGCCCCGATCTATGAGCCCCTGGCCCTCTTCACCAGCATCGGCTTCCTGATCGCGCTGGCCGTGCGCACCTTCCAGGGCAGCGGCGGGCTCCCGGCCGATATCCCGCTCGCGGACTACCCCGGCCGCGCGCTGGACGAGCGCCGCCCGAGCGGGCGCGGCCGTAATACCGACATGCGCGGCAGTGCCGCCCTGGCGGACGGGGTCGACCCCTTCGGCCTGAGCCTGCCGTCGGCCTCCGTCATGGCCGGCTTCACGGTCGCGTTCCTGGCCTTCTGGGGCTTCGGCGCCCTGGTGGCCTACTCGATCGCCGGCGAGAAGATGCCCTGGCTGCTGATGCAGATCGCCCTCCCCTTCGCCTTGCTGGCCGGCGCCGCCGTCGGCCGCCTGCTGGGCCGCACGGATTGGGGCTTCGCCTTCCGCGAAGGCGGCTACCTGATGGGCATTATCCTCGTGCTGCTCCTCTTTGCCGGGCAAGCCTTCCTGACAGCGCTCGGCGGCTTCTTCAACCCGCCCGCCGGGTCGACGGCTGGGCAGGAGCTGCTGAAGACGGTGATCCTCGGCGCCTTCGTCGGCCTGATGCTCGGCGGCGTCTACTGGCAGATCACGCGCATGGGCGGCCGTATCGCCTGGCGAGTCGCCGCGCTTACCCTGCTCCTTGTGCTCTTCGCCTATGAAGTGCGCAGCTCGGTCATGTCCTCCTTCCGCAACGGCGCGACGCCGATCGAAATGCTCGTCTATACCCAGTCGGCCCCCGACGTGCCCGAAGTCGCCCAGCGCATCGAGCGCCTGGGCCGCGACCAGACCGCCTTCACCAACCGCAACACCGGCGATGTGCAGGGCGGCCACGGCCTGGATATCGCCCTCGATTCGACCGTCGAGTGGCCGTTCGATTGGTACTGGCGGGATCAGCAAAAGATCACCCGCTTCACGCCCCCCACACAGGTCACGGTGGCCCAGAACGCCGCGGTCATCATCGCCAGTATCGATGCGAAGAACAACTCGGCCTTCCAGCAGCAGGTCCAGGGCAAGTATCGGGAGGAGCATTATAAGCTGCGCTGGTGGTTCCCGGAGGATGATTACAAGAATCCCAACTTCCCGGGCACCTTCGTGGCCGATCTCTTCAACCCGGCCAGCTGGAGTGTCAACAGCCGCGTCGGCAAGTATCTGCTCTATCGCGACCCCGGGGCGCCGCTCGGCTCGACCGATTTTTACCTCTATGTCCGCAACGACCTGGTCAGCCTGGTAGGCTCGCCCGTCGGCAGCGGCAGCACGGTCGCCCCCGGCAGCACGACCCCGCCGCAGAACAATTCCGGCACCACGTATAAGCTGTTCGATATGGCGCCGCAGGGCACCGGCAACGGCCAGTTCAACCAGCCCCGCGGCATCGCCATCTCGCCGGTCGACGGCAGCTACTATGTCGTCGACGCCACGAATATGCGGGTGCAGAAGTTCGACAAAGACGGCAAGTTCGTCAAAGCCTTCGGCAGCGAGGGCAGCGACGCCGGCCAGTTCATCGGCCTGAACATCAACGGCAGCCGCGTGCCCGGCACCGGGCCCGGCGGGGTCGCGGTGGACAAGGCCGGCAACGTCTACGTCGCCGATACCTGGAACCATCGCGTGCAGAAGTTCGATAAGGACGGGACTTTCCTGCTCCAATGGGGCAGCTTCCTGGACATGAATCCGCCCCCGGCCGGCACTCCCGTGCCGGCCGTGCCGCCGGACGCGAATGTCAAATTCTATGGCCCCCGGGCCATCGCCATCGACAGCGCCGGCGCGATCTACGTGACCGACACCGGCAACAAGCGCGTGCTGGTCTTTGACGCCAACGGCCAGCCCCTCCGCCAGATCGCCGACGGAGCCGGCCCCAATGCGGGCCTCTCCAACGGGCCCAAGCAGCTCAACGAGCCGATGGGCATCGCCATCGACAGCACCGACACCGTGTATGTGGCCGATACCTTCAACCAGCGGATCAATGTCTTCGACAAGATGGGCACCCCCTTGCGCCGCTGGGCGATCGACGGCTGGTCCCGGGACGCCGCCTTCTTGGAGCCGCAGCTGGCCATCGACGGCAGCAACAACCTCTACGCCAGCGACCCGGCCAAGCAGACGGTCTACAAGTTCAGCGCGGACGGCAAGCTGCTCGGCAGCAAAAACACCGCCGGGACCGTCACCCTCGTCCGCCCCACCGGCCTGACGGCCACCAAAGACGGCACGGTGATCGTGGTCGACACGGACAAGAACGGCGTCCTGCAATTGGGCAAGATCCCGTAGGACGGGGGATCAGGGGTCAGGGGTCAGGGATCAGGAATGCGCGGCCAGCGTCTGCGGAGGCTGGCCGCGCTGTTGGGGGCGGGTTTCCACGGCCAAATACGCACGGGAAAATGGACCGCGAATCGCGATTCGCGGGTGTAATATTCGCTGAACCGTAGACGTCGTAATAGGTGAAGAGAATAAGACGGGCACAAGTCGCATGAGAACTCCTTCCTGAAGAGCAGAAACCCCTCGCCTGGGCCGGCGGGGGGTTTCTGTTTGTGGGCGGGAACCCCGCCGTCGGGACCTGGCACATCCCCCAGGGGGCAGGGTGCTCGGCAGGATTTTGCACAGGCGGCGGCCGGGCAGAGGACGGCGGGGGAGCTGTCCTAACCCCCACCCCCTGCCCAGACAGGGTTTCCGAGACCGGGTAGGGGCGAGGCATGCCTCGCCCGGGGTGGGGCTTGTATCTGCGGGGCAGCAGCGGCTCCCGCACCGG
>DATGEF010000496.1:0-12025 GCA_035310405.1 Chloroflexia bacterium
CCCACCCGTGCCGCTGTAGACCTGGAAGCTGCCATCATCGGGAGAATCCCACGGGAGATAGGCGATTGGCTGCCCCGCCGGGTCATCGAGGCTGAAGCGCCAGGGAGGAGAATCGGCGAAGAGCAGCCCATGCGGGCCACACCTGGCGAATGCGCGCGAGTTGACGACGGTGCGCTGGCCGGTGATCCAGTCATAGGCCACGGTTCCGCTGCCCGGCTCGTTGACAAAGATGGCGTGCGGCCGAGAGGTGTCAAAGCAGAGTGGATGAGGCGTATTGGGATGGGCAACGGGTGGCAGATCGATGCCGGTATCGCGCCACTGCAGGGCAGACGGCTGAGCGTTGGCCAGATGCGTCATGCCGATTTGGCTTGCCGACGTGACCAGGCTGCCGCCCATGATTAGGCCGACCAGCACCATCTTATAAGTCCCGGTCTTCACGCTCATTTTGGGCTTCCGTTTTATTACAGCCGCACTTACGCACGGTGTAAGTTCAGCCGTTTAGCGACGAAGGGCGGCCGTAGTGCTAGCCGGGAGTGGCCAGCGGAGTCGTGAGCCGGTAGCTTCCTTCCTGGTCGGCGGGCGTCCCCTGGGAGAGGACGCTGAAGCGCTGCGGTTCGGCCGGGTGATAGCTCTGTGCCAGGTCGGTGCTTTCCAGCTCCAACCGAGCCTGTTCGATGCCATCCGCCGCGGCCGGGCTATGTGTCTGCCAGGCGCAGGTCCAGCCGCCGGCGGTGCCCTGCACCTGCACGGTGCGGTAGGCCAGGGGGTAGCCGCTGAGGGCCGGCGTGGCGACAAACAACTGCCCGCCCAGCGCCTGCACCCGGCTGATATGCACGTGGCCGCTGACCACCACGCGCACCTGCGGGTAGCGGTCGAGCAGGGCGCGCACGGCCGCCCCATTCTCACAGAAGAAGTTGGTCCAGGGCTGGTTGGCGAAGCTCGGCCGCTCCCAGCCGCCGAAGATCGCGTACAGCGGGTGGTGGACGGCCAGCACCACGAGCGGCTCCCGGGCCGCGGTCAGGGTGGCGTCGAGCCAGGCGAGCTGCGCGTCGTCCACGGCCCCGCCCCAGGTGCCGGGGACGGTGGAGTCCAGGCCGACCAGGCGCACCCCGGGCTTGGGCACCGCCGTCCAACTGCCAACCTCGGCGGCGCCTGCGTAGATGGCGGGACCGCCGGGCGTGGCCCCGGCGACCTGCTCGTAGAAGCGGCGCCGGTCGAGCAGATCGGGGTGGGGCGGGAAGGCCGTGTCGTGGTTGCCGGGGATGGCGTACCAGGGCACGCGCAACTCTTGCAGATAATGGATCACCCGATCGAGCTCGGCCGGCAGGCCGTAGTCGACCAGGTCGCCCGTCACCAGCACAGCGTCGAGGTGCGGGATGGCGTTGACCGCCGCGATGGCCCCGGCCAGCCACTGCTCGCGCTGCGCCCGGTGGGCGGCGTGGCTCGGGATCGTCAGGTGGAGGTCGCTGATCTGGGCAAAACAGAAGTCAAGATTCATGGGCAGATCCTGTTCGCTTTCCGGTATGCCATAGTCTATTCCGTCTGGCGCAATTATAGCATAGCGAGCCGATCCCCATCCTGTAATCAGTGAATAAAGAAAGTGCTGTTGGACTAACTACTGACCGTTGCAGAGACATCTAAACATCATGTGTGAAACCACGCTTGGCTCTTTGAGGTTTAGTGTGCTTGAGTCCCAACCGCTCAAGCCGGGGCCATCTGATAGATCTCTCTGCATACCAGTTCATAGCGGATGCTATCGTCCGGTATCTGCAACAGCTCGTCGGCCGTCGTCCCGCGGATCTGGGTCGTCTTCTGTACCTCTGCGCTTTCCGGCACCTGGTGGTCTGTTACGTTTGGCTCAATTATAGCACAGGAGACCTAGTGCAGATTCGGGCGACTTTGTGGGCTATCCCCAACGAGTACGGGCGCCGCAAGCAGCTCTACTACATCCCCAAAGGTCGATGGACCTTACACTAGACCGAGTCCGTGGAGCCCGCGTAGGCGGGCTTCGTCTGCGTAGCCGCGGCTTCAGCCGCTAGGCTTCCTCCTCCACCGCCGATCCGGGGCCCATTCCTCTTGGAACGGGATGGAACCTTTGCCCCATCCTGTAACCGCCCTGTAACCGCGCTGTGACCCCGGGCGGATACAGTATCCCCAAGCCGATCTACCGTCGCCCGATTCACCAGGGAGCCTGCCATGCAGCCGGAGGCCCATACGGTCTCGTTCGTCCTGCGCTTTGTCTACGAAGAGCCGCCCGGCGCGGACCCGGCCCCCGCGGCTACCTGGTATAGCGTCGTGCGCCATGTCCAGTCCAATACCGAGCGGCGCTTCACCCGCTGGGAAGACGTAGTCGCTTTCCTGGCCCAGTTTATCGATCTGCAGCGGGACGGCGGCCATGCCTGAGCCGCCCATCGGCATCGTCAGCGCGGGCATCTATATCCCGCCGACCACGATCGCGGCCGCTGCGATCGCCGCGCAGACCGGGATTCCGGAGGACGTGATCGTCGCCAAGTTCGGGCTGACCCGCAAGCCGGTGCCCGGCCCGGCCGATCACACCAACGCGATGGCCCTCTGGGCGGCCCAGGACGCGCTGGCGCAGACGGACATCGCGGCCGACGAGATCGACGTCGTGCTCTGCACCACCGAAGAGTGGAAAGAGTACCCGCTCTGGACGGCGGGGATCAAGCTGGCCTACGACCTGGGCGCGCACCGGGCCTGGGCGATCGACGTGCAGATGCGGTGCGCGACCACGATCGGCGCCCTCAAGTTGGCCAGTGCGCTGATGCGGGCCGAGCCCGCGGTTCGGACGGTCTTGATCGCCGGGGGCTACCGCAACGGCGACCTGGTGGACTACGCCAACCCGCGCGGGCGCTTCCTGATCAACCTGAGCGCGGGGGGTGGGGCGCTGCTGCTGCGCAAAGGCTATCCGCGCAATCAGGTGCTCAGCACGGCGCTGATTGTCGACGGCGCGTTCTCACTCGACGTGATCGTGCCCGCCGGCGGGACCGTGGAGCCGCTCACGGCGGCCAACATCGGCACCGGCCGCCGTTATCTCGACGTGCCGGACCCGGAGGGCATGAAAGCGCGCCTGGATGCCGTGTCGATGCCAAACTTTTTGCGCGTGATCGACGCGGCGCTGGCCGCCAGCGGGCACACGCGGGCCGACGTCGACTACCTGAATGTGCTGCACATGAAGCGCTCGGCGCACGAGTGGGTGCTGCGGGAGCTGGGGCTGCGCGAGGAGCAGTCCTATTACCTGGCCGATTTTGGCCACCTGGGCCAGCAGGACCAGGCGGTCTCGATCAAGATGGGGTTGGACACCGGCCGGCTGCGCGATGGTCACCTGATGGTCATGGTCGCCGCCGGAATCGGGTATGCCTGGGGGGCGAGTGTGGTGCAATGGGGATTATGCTAACCGATCGGGTCGCCATCATCACGGGCGGGGCTAACGGCATCGGCCGGCAGACGGCGCTGACCTTCGCCGCGGCGGGCGCCACGGTGGCGGTTTGGGATATGGCCCCGGCCACCGGCCAGGCCGTCGTCGACGAGATCGCGGCGGCGGGCGGCCATGCGATCTTCCAGCAGGTCAACGTCGCCGACCCGGCGCAGGTGGGGGACGCGGTCACGGCGGCCCACGCGCAGCTCGGGCGGATCGACATCTTGATCAACAACGCCGGTATCACCCGCGACGCCCAGCTGGTGAAGATCAAAGACGGGCAGGTGGTCGCCCAGATGAGCGCGGCCGATTTCGACGCGGTGATCGGCGTCAACCTCAACGGGGTGTTCCACTGCACGCAGGCCGTCGTGCCGATCATGATCGCCCAGGGCTACGGGCGGATCATCAGCGCCTCCTCGGTCGTCGGCCTCTACGGCAACTTCGGCCAGACCAACTACGTGGCCAGCAAGGCCGGGGTGATCGGCATGACGCGCGTCTGGGCGCGCGAGCTGGGGCGGCGGGGCATCACGGCCAACGCGGTCGCCCCCGGCTTCATCGCCACCGAGATGACCAGTGCCATGCCCGAGTCCGTGCTGGCCCAGATGATGGACCATACGCCGGCCGGCCGCCTGGGCACGCCGCAGGACGTCGCCGCGGCCTATCTCTTCCTGGCCTCCGAAGCGGCCGGCTTTATCAACGGCGCCGTCCTCACCGTGGACGGCGGCCTGGTCGTGGGGACGTAGACGAGTTTTGAGTTTTGAGTTTTGAGTTTTGAGTTTTGAGTTTTGCTCGCGCAGCGGTGCCGTAGGCACATCGCGCAGCGGTGCCGCAGGCACATTTTTGAGTTTTGAGTTGGGGACCTGGATGGAGCGCAACGGACTGTAGGAGCGGGCTCCGTCCCGCGATGGTGGGGCACGAACCAAGTGCGGAATGCGGAATGCGGAGTGCGGCAGACGCTGTGCTGACCGCTGACCGCTGACGGCTGATTGCTCGCTGGCCGCCCCAGCACCCGGGGCGTTGCCCAGCCGCGGTCTGGGGCGACATCGCGGGACGGAGCCCGCTCCTACAGTCCGGGATGGCGGCTCCCGGGGACGAGTCCTGCCGCGGAATACTGACCGTGGGCTCGCCCGTCGGTAGGAGCGGGCTCCGTCCCGCGATGGTGGGGCGTGAACCAAGTGCGGAGTGCAGAGTGCGGAATGCGGAATGCGGATCGCTGACTGCTGGCCGCGCGTCGAAATGCCGCACCCTCTCCCGTGCACGGGAGAGGGCAGGGTGAGGGCCCCCGGCTGACGGCTGACGGCTGATTGGGAGTGTGTTGGATGGTGATTGGCGACTGGCTGGGGCGGCGGGCGCTGCTCACGCCGGAGAAGGTGGCGTTGATCGATACCCTGCACGGCGATCGGGCGATCACCTACCGGGAGTGGAACCGGGCGGCCAACCGCACAGCCCACTGGCTGCGCGATCTGGGCGTCGGCAAAGGCGACCGCGTGGCCATGCTGGCGACCAACAGTGTCGACTACCTCGACCTCTGGTTCGCCTGCGGCAAGCTGGGCGCCATCCTGCAAACGCTCAACTGGCGGCTGACTCCACCCGAGTTGGTGGCGCTGGTAGCCGATGGCACGCCGGCCGTGCTGGTCTATGGCCCGGAATTCGGCCCCCTGGTGATGGCGATCCGGGCGGACGCGCCGGCCGTGCGGCACTGGGTGGCCCTGGATGCGGCCGCGCCGGCGGCCGCGGCCGATCCCCCCTTCGCCGGCCGGGACGGATATCCGGCCACCCCGCCGCCGCCCGTCGCCCTCGGGCCGGACGACCCCTGGGTGATCTGCTACACCGGTGGCACGACCGGCACGCCCAAGGGCGCGCTGCTGACCCACGGCAACATCACCTGGAACTCGGTGAACACCGTGATGAGCTGGGGCCTGACGCCGGACGACCGGACGATCCTGAACGCGCCGCTGTTCCACACCGGGGGCCTCAACGTCTTCACCGCGCCGTTGGTCCACATCGGCGGCACCTCGATCGTCTGTGGGGGCTTCGACGTCGACCAGGTCTACGACCTGATCCGCGACGCCGGGGTGACGATCCTGTTCGGCGTACCGACGACGTTCATCGCCCTCCAGCAGCACCCGCGCTGGCCGGAGGCCGATTTTTCGCGGCTCAAGCTGATCATCAGCGGGGGCGCGCCCTGCCCCCTGCCGGTGTTCGAGCGCTTCTGGGCGCGGGATATCGACTTCAAGACGGGTTACGGCCTGACCGAGGCCGGCCCGAACACTTTCTGGCTGCCGGCCGCCGATGTGCGCCGCAAGCCCGGCGCCGTGGGGGTGCCGCTGTTCCATATCGACGTCCAGGCCGTGGACGCCGCCGGGCACGAGTGCGCCCCCGGCGAGCCCGGCGAGCTCTTGATCCGCGGCCCGCACGTCTGCGCCGGCTACTGGAACCGCCCGGCCGAGACGGCAGCCGCTATCGTGGACGGCTGGCTGCATACCGGGGACCTGGCGACCCAGGATGCCGAGGGCACTTATACCATCGTCGGCCGGCTCAAAGACATGATCATCTCGGGCGGCGAGAATATCTACCCGGCCGAAGTGGAGAGCGCCCTGGCCGCGCATCCGGCCGTCGCCGCCGTGGCCCTGATCGGCGTGCCTGATCAGCAGTGGGGCGAAGTCGGCCGGGCGATTGTCGTCTGCCGGCCCGGCCAGGACCTGTCCCCCGAGGGGCTCCAGGAGTTCGCCCGCGCGCGCCTGGCGCGCTACAAGGTGCCCAAAAGTGTGGTCTTCGTCGCCGCCCTGCCGCTGACCGGGGCCGGCAAGGTCGATAAGGAGCAGCTCGTCGCCACGTATGGGGACGGGGGGCGGGAGGCCTGATCCGATGCCGACACTCCCAGTCGACGACGTCGAGCTCTATTACGAATGGCACGGCAACCCGGCCGGCCCGGTGGTCGTGTTCGTCAACGGGCTGCTGACCGACCTGGCGAGCTGGGCCGGCCACCTGCCGTTCTTCACCGATCGCTACCACTGCCTGGTCTACGATTGCCGCGGGCAGGGCCAATCGGCCAAGCCGGACCACGTCTACACGATCCGGCGGCATAGTGCGGACCTGGCCGGGCTGCTGGCGGCCCTAGGCATCGCGCGGGCGGCGATCGTGGGGCTGTCGAACGGCGGCGCGACCGCGCTCGACTTCGCGGCCGCCCAGCCCGCGCGGGTGACCGCCCTGGTGGTCGCCGGCGCCTATGCCAGTGTCGACGCGATCCTGCGGGCCAAGCTGCTCTCCTGGATCGGGGCCATGGAATGTGGCGGCAGCCCCCTCCGCTTCGACGTGGCGCTGCCCTGGGTCTGGGGCGGCACCTTCCTGGAGCAAAATTATGCCGGGTTGCAGGGCTATCGCGAGAAAGGCCAGAATCTGCCGATCGCCCCCGCCCGCAACCTGATCGCCGGGGCGCTGGTCCACGACTGCCGGGCCGGGCTGCCGGCCATCACCGCCCCGACGCTGGTCGTGGTCGGCGAAGACGACGTGCTCACGCCACCGGCCCTGGCGCGCGCGATTGCCGCGGCGGTGCCGCGGGCCGAGTTGGAGATCCTGCCCGGCCTGGGCCATGCCGCGGCGCTGGAGCAGGTCGAGGCGTTCAGCCGGCTGGTCGCCGGGTTCCTGGCGCGGGTTGAAAGTGTGGCGTAAGGCTGAGTAGGAGAGAGGGGAAATTTGCATGAGCGCACCGTTATTGCCCGGCGTCGAGTCGCGGGTGATCCCGACTGACCGGCTGAAGATCCGGGTGCTGCTGAGTGGGCCGGCGGCGGGCGTGCCCGTCGTGTTCGTGCATGGCAATGCCGCGGCCGCCCGGTTCTGGGAAGAGACCATGCTCGCCCTCCCCGCCGGCTATCGCGGCCTGGCCCCGGACCTGCGCGGCTACGGGGAGACCGAGCCCCAGCCCATCGATGGTACGCAGGGCTTACGCGAGTGGGCGGATGATCTGGCGGCGCTGTTCGCTAGCTTACGCCTGGATCGGGCGCACCTCGTGGGCTGGTCGATGGGCGGGGGTGTGGCCTTGCAGTACGCGATCGACCACGCGCCGGCGATCCAATCGTTGACCCTGGTCGATCCCGTATCGCCCTTCGGCTTCGGCGGCACCCGGGATGCGGCCGGCACCCCCAACTATCCCGACTTTGCCGGGTCGGGCGGCGGCACGGTCAACCCGGAGTTCGTGCGCCGGCTGGCCGCCGGCGACCGCAGCGCCGACGACCCCAACAGCCCGCGCAATGTGATGAACACCTTCTACTTCAAGCCGCCGTTCCGCGCGGCCCCGGAGCGCGAGGATGTCTTCGTCGAGGATATCCTCGCGCAACGGACCGGGGAAGGCTTCTATCCGGGCGATCTGACTACCTCGCCCAACTGGCCGGGGGTCGCCCCGGGCGCGCACGGCGTCGCCAACGCCTTTGCCCCACGCTACTGCAACCTGAGCGCCTTCGCGACGATCACGCCGCGCCCCCCGGTGCTCTGGGTCCGCGGCGCTGACGACCAGATCGTCGCGGATACTTCCCTGTTCGACTTCGGCTTCCTGGGCCAGCTCGGCGCCGTGCCCGGCTGGCCGGGCGCCGCCATCTACCCGCCCCAGCCGATGGTCGCGCAAACCCGGGCGCTCCTGGACGCATATCGGGCGGCCGGGGGGCAGTACGAGGAGACCGTGATCGCCGACTGCGGCCATTCGCCGCACATCGAACACCCGGCCACGTTCCAGGCCGCTCTGCGGGCGCACCTGGCGGCGGCGGACGGCCGCTCTAGCTAACGAAGGTAAGGAAGAAGACCCATGGCGACGATTGCGGCGGGCGATCTCCAGGTTCATTACCGGGAGCACGGGAGCGGCACCCCCGTGCTGTTGATCCACGGCAACTGGGCCAGCAGTGCCTGGTGGGAGCCGGTGCTGGCCCGGTTGCCATCCGGCTGGCGGGGGCTGGCCCCGGACCTGCGCGGCCGCGGCCAGACAACCGGCCCCGATTCCGGCTACACGCTGCCCGAGTTGGCCGCCGACCTCTGGGCTTTCGCCGATGCGCTGGGGCTGGACCGCGTCCACCTCGTCGGCCACTCGCTCGGCAGTGCGGTGGCCATGCAGGCGCTGCTGGATGCGCCACCCCGGGTGGCGTCGCTGACGGCCATCGCCCCAGCCTGGGTCGACGGCATGCCCGCCGCCTACAACGTGCCGGCCAGCCAGCAGGCGCTCAAGGCCGACCGGGCGCTGTTTGCCGAGGCGCTCAAAGCGCTGGCCCCGACCGCGCCCGCCGATGCCTTCTGGGAGCGGCTGGTGGCCGAAGGTCACGAGCAACGCCTGACGGCGACATTGGCCAACCTGCCCGCGCTCGTCGCCTGGCAACCCGGCGACCGGCTGGGCGAAACCGGCGTGCCGGCCCTGGTGATCGACGGCGAGCTCGACCCGCTGACCGGCGGCGCGAACGCCGAGCGGGCCGCCGCCGCCCTGCGCGCCCGCCATGTCGTCCTGCCGGGCATTGGGCACTCGCCGATTATCGAGGCGCCCGACCAGACGGTGGCGCTGCTGGTCGCCGGCTGGCTAGCGGCCCCCTAAGCGCGATTTCAGGCACCGGGCGGTCCTGTCGGGGGCCAGGGCCGCCCAATGCCGGAGTCTCAAGGTTTTTTGTATCGTCGTATGGCAACAGAAGGAGAGGAGCGCGCATAATGAAGTCGAGCAAAACGTGGTGGCTATCTCTGGTGGCCGCCCTGGCGCTGATCGCCACGGCCCTGCCCACGCCCAGCAGCCTGGCCCAGACCGACTCGCAGACCTTTCCGCAAACCGGCAAGACGGTGAGCGGCAAGTTCCTGGCCTATTGGCAGAGCCATGGCGGGCTGGCCCAGCAGGGTTACCCGATCTCTAACGAGATGCAGGAAAAGAGCGAAACCGACGGTAAAACGTACACTGTGCAATATTTCGAGCGGGCCGTGTTCGAGTCCCACCCCGAGAAGCAGGCGCCGTATGATGTGCTGCTCTCGCTCGTCGGCAACTTCTACTTTGCCCGGCGCCACCCCAACGGGGCTCCGGAGCAACAGGCCAGCACGGCCCCCGATACCGTGCTGTTCGCGCCGACCGGCAAGCACCTCGGCGGCAAATTCCTGGCCTACTGGAAGAGCCACGGCGGCCTGGCCCAGCAGGGCTACCCCATCTCTGAGGAGTTCCAGGAGCGGTCCGACCTCGACGGCAAAACGTATACCGTGCAATATTTCGAGCGGGCCGTGTTCGAGTCCCACCCGGAAAATCAGCCGCCGTTTGACGTCCTGCTGAGCCAGTTGGGCACCTTCGAGAACCAGCGCAGGAACTCGCCTGCCGGCGCGCCTGTCACGGTCGGCTTGCTGACGGATGACTCGGGCGCGCTCTCGATCTATGGGCCGATGTTCGAGCACGGCTTCGCTATCGGCCTCGACTATGCCACGGGCGGCACGGGGGCCGTGCTGGGCCATCCGGTCAATGTCGTGACCAAAGACACGGCCAGCAACGTGGATACAGGCGTGGCCCTGGCTCGCGAGGCGATCGAGAAAGACGGCGCGAAGATCCTGGTGGGTGTGCCCAGCTCCGGGGTGGCCCTGGCCGTGTCGGCGCTGGCCGCACAAAACAAGATCCCCTACCTGGCCGCGCCCGCCGCCTCGCCCGACCTGACCGGTAAGAGCTGGAACCCCTACACCTTCCGCACCAGCCGCACCAGCGGGCAAGATGCCCTGACCATGGGCACTGCGCTCAACGGCATGGGCAAGAAGTTTGTGCAGCTGGCGCCTGACTACGCCTTTGGCCGCGGCTCCGCCGCGGCTTTCTACTCGGTGGTCAAAGCCGGGGGCGGCACGTTCGTCACCAACGATACCCCGACCGGCCTGGGCACCGTCTTCGCCCCACTCGACACGACCGACTTCACACCCTACCTGAACCAGATCCTCGACTCGGGGGCCGACGTCGTGATCGTCACCTGGGCGGGGACCGGCTTTGTGCCGCTGTTCCAGCAGATGCAGCAGCTCGGCATCTACGATAAGATGACCGTGGCCACGGGCTTCGGCGACAACCAGACGCTGGCAAAGGGCTACGCCGATGCAGTCGGCTCGGTCGGCCTGATTATCTACCACTACTCACTGTTCGATACGCCCGTCAACCGGGTCCTGGTCCAGCGGTATAATGATCAGTACAAGACCCCGCCGGACCTGTTCACCGAAGAGGGCTTCACCGCCGCGCAGATGGTCGTGCGCGCGCTCGAAAGCACCAATGGCGCGGCCGACGCCGACGGGGTGATCAAAGCCTGGGAAGGGCTGCGCTTCGAGGGTCCGAAAGGCACCTATACCGTGCGGGCCAGCGACCATGTCCTGCTCCAGTCGATGGCCCTGGCCAAGCTGATCAACGTGACCGACCCGGAATCGAAGTTCTTCCAGATCGTGAAGATTTATTCGCCGGAAGAGACGGCTCCGCCCTGCGCGGTGCCGGCGGCGCTCAATCGCTGTAAATAAGATCGCGGTCCCTGGCGGGCAGTCATCAGCCATGATGATTGCCCGCCAGGGACCAGCGCCCAACGACTATGCCAGCCATCATCGAAACCACCAACCTCGCCCGGCACTTCGGCGGCTTGCGCGCCGTCGATGGGGTGAGCCTGCGCGTCGAGGAAGGCACGATCCACTCGATCATCGGGCCGAACGGGGCGGGCAAGACCACCCTGTTCAACCTGATCAGCGGCACGCTCAAGCCGACGCACGGGCGCGTGCTGCTGCGCGGGCGCGATATCACCGGGCTGCCCCTGCACCGCCTGGCCCACCTGGGCCTGGGCCGCGCCTTCCAAGTCACGAACATCTTCCCCAACCTGTCCGTGCTGGAAAACGCCCGCCTGGCCGCCCAGGCCCAGGGGCGCGATAGCCTGAACTTCTGGGCGCCGGCCGCCCGGTTCCGCCGCTACACCGAGCGGGCGCAGGCCGCCCTGGAGCAGGTCGGCTTGCTGGCCAAAGCCGGGCTGCTCGCCGCGACCCTGCCGCACGGCGACAAGCGCAAGCTGGAGCTCGCCATCATCCTGGCCGCCGATCCCCAGGTCCTGTTGCTGGACGAGCCGACCGCGGGCATGGCCTCGGAGCAGGTGCCGCTGCTCCTCGACATGATCCGCGCCGTGCAGGCCGGCACCGGCAAGACGATCCTGCTGGTCGAGCACAACATGAGCCTGGTCATGAATGTCTCCGATCAGATCAGCGTCATGCATCAAGGCCGGCTGCTGGCCGAAGGCCCGCCGGCCGAGATCCGCCAGAATCCGGCCGTCCAGCAGGCCTATCTTGGAGGAAGCCTGAGCGATGGCGCACCTGCTCACGGTTGAGGGTATCCACACCTTTATCGGCCAGTTCCACATCCTGGAAGGGGTGTCGCTCGCCGTGCCGGTCGGCAGCATCACCGCCCTGCTGGGACGCAACGGCGCGGGCAAAAGCACGACCCTGCGCTCGATCATGGGCCTGCTGGCCCCCCGCAGCGGGCGCATCGTCTTCGACGGCGAGGAGATCGGCGGCCAGCCGGCGTTCCACATCGCGGCGCGCGGCGTCGGCTATGTGCCGGAGCACCGCGCCGTCTTTCGGGACCTGACG